>DAOVJU010000540.1 GCA_030632095.1 Chlorobiota bacterium | reverse complement strand
TTCAACAATGATGCTAGCTATTCCAAAATCATACAAGTTAGCTATTATGATAAAAAGAATAAATTATCTTATGCTATATTGTATCCAAATCCAACAAAAAATGACAATATAAACATTTCTTTGAATGGGTTTGAAGGTATTGATAATCTTGAAATTATTATTATTGATAAACTTGGCAACCAGGTTTACTCAAAATTGATTATTCTGAATTCACAAACCACAAAGGATATTTTAAATATTTCAGAGTTAAATCCAGGAATATATTTCGTTTTTGGATTTAAAAATTATGATATCCTGTTTAAGAAAAAGCTGATAATTAATTAATGAGTCTTCAATTATAAAATATTAGTAATAATAACCTTTCCTTTCCTAAGCCCAATTACCTTACATTTCTGTAAGGATGTTGCATCAAAATCATAATTAAACTTATATGGAATGGCTTCACTCATATCACCATTATGATCTTTAACAAATATCTTACGCCGGTATTTACCGCGTTTGTAGAATCTTTCGCTTATAAACTTAATATCGAATTCATATTCCTCTCCACGTTTGTAATACGGGTGTTCAGGCTCAAGAAAAACTTTACCCACACAATTTATTTTGTCAATATAGCATCTTATTTTTTGTCCTTCTAAAATTGGATATTTTTCATAAGGTTTTGAAGGCATTAGGTGCTTTGTCCCATCAGGTAACTGCATTACAAATTGCTCACCCAGGCCAAGAACATTGATTTTCTTTTTTACCAGAAATTCATATGAATTATTTATTTCTACCTTACCAATATCAACCATAAATAAAAGATTCACGAAAATTCATCACAAATTAACATTTTCTTTTCTTTGAACAAAGCTATTAACCAGAAACTTGAAATCTCGAAAATGATATAAATTTACAATTTTGTATTCATTTCGTGGATCTTCGAAAAACTATGCAAATTAGAAATTTGCAGTTTTTCGGGACCTGAAACTTTGAACTATTCAAATGCATGCATATATAAACTTCCAAAGTAAATTATTCATTTTTTAATCAGAATTTAGGTTTAAAGCTCTTTCTTTAAAGCAAATCTGTAGGTTATTTTTTCATTATCCCTTTGAACAATTAATTTTATTTTTCTACCTGGCTTACTCTGCAAAATAGTATGAATTTCATTTAATGTTAGTTCAGTGTTTTTATGATTATTAAGAAACAACAATTGATCTCCAACCTCTAATCCTACTGAATCAGCAGGAGATCCTTCTTTTATCCTCGAAATTGCAAATACTGGTAAACCAGGTATAGGTACTGTAAATTCCAAACCACTCATATTGTATTCAAATTTATCCCTGATATTATGATTAGGAATAAATAATATGATTTTATTATGATAATCAATGGTTACCCTGAACCTTCGCAGAACTTCAGCACCAACGCTCCCATTTCTTCCATCTAAACGCACGGTATTCATAACTGAACTGGAATCAGGAAAAGCTGCTGTTGGATTCTTTAACTGATATTGTCCAATATATAATGATTTTATTCTCCCTAGTTTACCATAAATATCACCATTTAAACCTTTACCCAAATATGAATCCTGATAATTCGAAGGTAATATTAATTGTTTATCTGAACTTAATGATAACCACAGTGCCAAACTTGATCCGGTATCAATTAAAAGTTTCACAGGTAGAACAGAACCATCTTCCTGTTCAATTTTTGTATGTATATACGATTTTTTGTTTTGAATAATAAAAGGTAGTTGAGCAACTCTCTTTGACTTTCTATACCGGTACTTTTCAGGATTATGAAGAATTAACCTCTCTTTTATATAATCAATCTCAACTATAAAACTGCTAAAAACATCATATCCAATTAATCCGTTGATATTGGTACCCATTTTTGAGGAAAGCTTAAATACATTATTTTGCAAGACATAGGCATTTAAATTTGAATGTACAATATCTAAAATACTAAAATCATTGTCTGGTGAATACAACACTTCTATCGGATCGCCTTTTCCAAGTCCATGTATTTTTTGCTTTTGATAGGCTCTGACAGTGATAGAGTCTCTTGAATTAAGTTCAGTTATAATGGGTGTTCTAACACCTGAATCAAGTATGAAATACAATACACCGGAATTATTAATGTGTAATGGAATAACAATAAGGTTATTAATTAACCGGAATGGTATTATTACATTTTTTCTGCTTTTGCTGGTAAAATACATACTTGCCCTAAAATTTTGCGAATACCCTGATATCACCATTAAAAATGATGAAATAACTACTATCAGATATTTGCATAAATATTTCAACTTTCGGGGAAAAATTTACAATTAAAATAAATTAAGGAAAAACTAAATTCAATATTAAGATACAAAATAAATATTACATCAATGCCTTGCTTAATATTATATTAAAATGGCGTATTTTTTAATTAAACGGGATTGAATTATAAATGTTTGATATTCTATATGTTATACTTAATTATTCTGTAAATCCGGCACACTGATTAGATGCTTTTAGGCTAAACTTTTACTAACATGCCAGCGTACCACAGCACTTTGGTGTGCAAAGGTATGTTGTTCTGTGTATCCAATTACCTGTTTTCCCGTTTAATTAGCCCCTATGTTTGTAATTAGAAAAGTTCCGGGAGCAGTATTACCTTAACCCCCGAAACTTAAAACTTTAAAAATTATGAACAAAAGTAAACAATTAGATTTTAGTGGTCAAGATATTTATATAGGGCTTGACACA
>DAOVJU010000350.1 GCA_030632095.1 Chlorobiota bacterium | reverse complement strand
CTGTACCTTACTTCTTTTATCTTGGGTATCAAATGAATTTAGTTTCGATAGTTTCTTTAAAAATAAAGAAAATATCTACAGGCTAAATTTTAATGGCGAAATGAATAGCAAGTATATTAAAGTTTGCTCCTCTCCACAAGGTGTTGGGCCTGAGGCTTTAGCTATTTTTCCTGAGGTAAATAATTATACCAGGATCAGACTGCAGCCGAGGACTCCGTTTAAAATTGAAGAAAACCATTTTTATATAGATGAAGGGCTGGTAGCTGACTCGACATTTTTTTCTGTTTTTTCATACAAAGCCTTGATTGGCGATTTATCCCAATCACTTAACAGAAAAGATTTGGTGGCAATAGATGAATATTTGGCTGAAAAATGTTTCGGTTCCGAAAATGCCATAGGAAAACTCATCAATATCGGCAATCAAGATTATACAGTAAGTGCGGTTATTAAAAATATTCCTGAAAATTCACATTTGCAGTTCCATTATATTATTCCAGTATTGAATTTATCTGAGGCATGGCAAAATAACAAATGGGGAAGTGACAATTGTACGCAATATCTTGTTTTGGATGATGATATAGATAAAACAACCTTTGAAGGTAAGTTAAGCCAAATGCTTCAAAGTAAAAATCAAATCTGGAAGGATTTTAAGTCAAGGCTTACTATTCAACGATTGGATGAGATACACTTTAGTAGTGGATATATGTATGAAAATGCTGTAAAAGGCAATCTTCAAAATGTTTACATCCTTGTCTTGGTCGTTTTTCTGATATTATTAATAGCATGTGTGAATTTCACAAATATGTTTATTTCTACCTCACTCAAACGCACAAAGTCAACTGCGATAAAAACTGCTTTGGGTGCTAGCAAACGAATAATAATCAAGGAGTTTTCAATTGAAGTATTGTTGTATATTCTTGCTTCGTTTATACTTTCTATTGCACTTGTAAAACTGGCATTACCTGTCTTCAATAATTTAATTGACACACATTTGGATATTCAAATTCTTAGTCTCAATTTTCTGTTGATCAGTGTCCCTCAAATTATACTTACATTTTTGCTTGCTGGTTTCTTTCCCGGATTTTATATTACCCGATTCAATCCGGCCATAGTACTCAAAACAGGTTTTGCTGGTTTTCCCGGAAAGAAAAACAATTTTCAGCGAGGGTTGGTAATTTTACAATTCGTTATCGCAATAATATTGATTATTTCGGTTGTAGTAATCCAAAAACAGGTTGATTTTTTCACAATGAAGCAATTAGGCTTTGACAAAGAAAACCTGCTATACATAAATACCACAGGAGAATTCAATAAGCAACAAAACATTAAAAGGTTAAATGATGAACTGATTAAGTATCCGAATATAACCGGTATTGCTACACGAAGTTGCCTGCCTACAGTACTTGAAAATGGTGGGTATATGTACACTCGCGAAAACCCTGAACAAAAAGTACATGGAGAAATGGTTAATATAAGTGAAGATTATTTCGATGTCATGCAAATCAAGTTCTTAGAAGGATGGCATGAATTTGATTATTCAATTGAGAGCATTAACTGCTGTATCTTAAATGAGACAGCTGCTAAACAACTAAAACTTATTCCACCATATACAGGTCAAGTTATTTTTGATTTTAACGAAAGCAGGTATCTTACTATTAAAGGCGTAATAAAAGACATCAATACAAAATCACTTGATCTAAAGGTAAAACCTTGCTTATATACCAAGCCTAATTCATACAACGACAATGGTGTTATTCTTTTCAAATTGGCTGGCAATTATGATGCTGCCATTAAAACAATTAAAAAATATTGTGCCGAAAATAACAGCAGCATTCCCTTTGAGTATCATTTTCTGGATCAGACGTATAATAATTTATACAAGAGTGAAATCAGAATGAAAAAAATATTGAGTTGGCTTTCGGTACTGTCTATTATATTAACGAGTATGGGTCTATTGGCAATGGTCTATTTTATTACCGAAAACAAAACCAAGGAAATTGGTATCCGTAAAGTGAACGGCGCAAAGAACTCCGAGATATTAGTTATGCTTAACAAAGATTTTTTGAAATGGGTTGCTGTTGCTTTTATAATAGCCACACCAATAGCATATTACGCAATGAACAAATGGTTAGAAAACTTTGCTTACAAAACCACGCTTAGCTGGTGGATTTTTGCCCTGGCGGGAATTGGTGCCCTGATAATTGTCCTGATAACCGTAAGCTGGCAAACATTTAGGGTAGCACGAAGAAACCCGGTGGAAGCTTTGAGGTATGAGTAGGATAATGTAATAAGCAAGCTGATAACATTATTGCATGATAAACGTCTTTCGTTAAACATTAGAATTTATAATAAACATAAAAATTTATAAAATGAAAAAGTTAATATTCCTTTCACTGAGCCTTATTATTTCGCACATTTCGTTTTCCCAAAGTAGTATTGATACATTCATAAAAGCTGACAGTCTATTATCCAAAGGGCAACTTGGAATTGCGGAAAAGTATTTGTTGCAAATGAGTAATGATAATCCATACAATGGATTTTACAATTATTTATTAGGTATCAATTATCATAATAAGAAGGAATATGAAATGTCAAATACACAATTAAGAAAAGCTCAGAAACTGAATTGGTATTATATTTCAAACTACTTCCTTGCCCGTAATTACGTAAGTATCAATTGTCCGGATTCTGCCATTTATTATTTGAAAGAATATATTAAAACTCCTTTTAAAGGCCCTGAAATTGATGAAGTTTTATCAGATACAATTTTCAATAGTTTGCATGGTTTGCCCAGGTTTGATAGACTTTTGCCACCTGAAATATCAGAACCTGATAATGAAGTCGAGGGCTGGTTAATTGATATTGAGTATCTATCAGATATGCTAAAAAAAACTCATTATAACCCATATTTTAAATTGAATAAAGCTGAATGGGAGAAAGAAATTAAACAATTAAAAAGTGAAATCCCTAAACTAGCCACTGAACAGGTTTTAGTTCGAATATGCCGGTTTATTGCCAATATGGGTGATGCGCATACGAGAATTCTTGGATTTAAGGAATATGATAAAAAATTTGGTTATTTTGAATTACCTTTTGATGTTCAGATATTTAGCGACGGTTGTTATGTAATACAGACTATTGAAGAATACAATTATCTTTTAGGTGCTAAAATATTAAAAGTGAATAACATTTCATTTGATACAATCTTTAATATAATTAAGACTTTAATACCTAGTGAAAATGAAATGTGGTGTAAAAGAGAATTCAATAGCTATTTTAAAAACGTTAATTTACTTTCCGGCACAGGAATATCCCATTCAAAAGATAGCATAACTATCGAGTTTGCCATTAATGACAAGTTTTATAAAAAAAACATTGCTGTTTTAATAAATAAAGTCAAAATGAAGCGTGTTGATTATCATACATTTTCTAGTTCTTATGCTCCCGTCTTTTTAAAAAATAAATTTGTGCCATACACATACAAATATATAGAAGATGAGAAAATACTTTATTTCCAGTTAAATTCTATTACAAGCAACAAAGAGAAACCCTTAGAACAGTTTTGTGATAGCATAAAAGCTTTATGTAATGAGTTAGAGTTTAATGCTTTTGTATTGGATATACGGTTGAATACCGGAGGAGGTTCTCATCATAATAAAACAATACTAAAACTACTGCTTTCCGAAAACATAAATATAAAAGGTAAGTTATTTGTTGTTATTGGTGCATCTACATTCTCGGCTGCACAAAATCTCTCATCTGACATTGAATATTATACAGAAGCTATCTTTATAGGTGAACCAACCGGTTCAAGTCCTAATTTTATCGGAGAAATTAATCCTTTTAGCTTACCTTATAGTGGCTTAGTTGTAAGTTCTTCAGATGTTTATCATCAGCGGGGATTATATTCGTCAGATGTAAGAATATGGAAAGCCCCTGATATTTATATACCATTTAGTTTTATTGATTTCAAAAATGGAACAGACCCGGTTTTAATTGAAATAATTAAATATACCAGAAAATAAATTTAAAAGGCCAGTTTATAACAATGTGTATATTTAAGCGAGGTTTAAGTAGAAAATTGAAAGTAAGAATATGAAACAAATGATAGTGTAACTTGATAGTGATATGCTTTGAACTCCTCGCCAAAACATACACTCACTGTAGTAATCAATAAAAAGAAAACCACAATGCATAAAGAAAATTTTGAGAATAATAGAGAAAGCTGGAACGAATTAACATCTTTGCATGTCAAATCTGTCTTTTACAATTTAAAGAGATTTAAAAAAGGGCATACCTCGTTAAATCACATTGAAGTTGAAGAAATAGGAGAGGTAAAAGGGAAAAAACTTTTACATCTTCAGTGTCATTTTGGAATGGACACCTTGTCGTTTGCTCGTATGGGAGCGAATGTAACAGGCATTGATATTTCGGATGAATCAATTAAAGTAGCTAAAGAATTGTCTGAGGAATTGTTGTTGCCGGCAAAATTTTATCGTTCAAATGTTTATGAAATAGACAAGGTGTTGGATGAAAAGTTTGATATAATTTATACTTCTTATGGAGCAATTAACTGGTTAAATGATTTAGATAAATGGGCTGAGATTAT
>DAOVJU010000326.1 GCA_030632095.1 Chlorobiota bacterium | reverse complement strand
TTTGAGAAATATTTTTGATCCAATTAGCAAAACCACTCTTATAAACTAAAATAAGTAATAATATTAACGAGAAAAAACTAATTGCGTTATACACTCCATGAAACTCATAAAACACTCGGAATGGACCTTTATTAACATTAATAGTCCCGTTTTCTGATACAAGAGCTAAGTATAAAGAAACTGCCATTAATAAAAAACTAATAATAATTTCCCATAGATATATTGAAAAATCTTTCACTTTATATTTCTTAAGGCACTTTGATGTATCCTTCACATCATTAAGAAAAAATATTGCCGAAAGAATAATAAATAATATTATTAAAACAACTCGCGACCAATTTAATGGACATAAACTACCTTGAACTAAGAGAGATAAACAATCAGTAAAAAAGACATCATAAAAGACAAATGTCAAAATGCAAATAAAAATAAAAATTGCTACTATCTTTTCAGATTTTATTTTTTTTATTTTCTCAGTCCAACTTTTTAGTTTCTCTCCCATAATAATCAGTTCAAATGATAAATAAGTTTAATCAATTCTAAAAGAGTAGTTTTTTCTGGTGATATATTAAGACCTTTTATCGCGTGCATAGAATTCTCGCATAATCTTCCCAAATGATTATATGCATCATTTATTATATTATACTCGTCAAATAGTTCTAAAATTTGTTCTTTATCCTGTTGTGAAACAGAAGAATTATTTTGGATTCCCCAATATTTATCAAACAGCTCTTTTTCAATATTTGACAAGGAAGAATAGTGATTTGAAAAATAAGATATTAAAATATTTGGTTGTTTGAATATGATGTCCTGAAAAGTGGAATTATCAAGATGGGCATCATTAATAGAAAAATCCTCAAAATCATTTTTAAATTGAAGAGAAATGCCTAACCATTTACCATAATCATAAAAGGAATTTATTAGGTTTTGGTCGCCAATGATTAAAGCAGGTATGCTTGAGAATGTTCCTATAATATCTCCAGCTCTTAAAAATGCTGATTTTTCAACTTTATCAGGTGTAACATCAACAATGTTATCAATTTTTTTTGATTGCCCAATGCATAGGTTAAGATAAGCTCTATTTATTCTACTTATAAGTTCTAAATTTAATTTGTGCTTTTCAATAGAATCATATATCAATTTGTATCCTATACCAAGTATAATATCTGATATCAAAATTGCACTTTTCAGACCATATTTTCGATGAACTGTCTTATTACCATCCCTTTTTAAACCTCCATCAATAATATCATCTTTAATATATGCAGACAAAATAATTAATTCAGAAGAAATTAAGAAAGGTATTATTGTTTCTGATGGCAACCCAACGTAACTACCTACTGTTTCAATAATAAAAGCCCTTTCACTATAAACTGAAATAATTTCAAGTGCATATTCGAAAATCGGAAACAAATCATTATCGATGATATCATTATGTTGTTTGATATAATCAAGAATCAAAGCATTTGTTTCATTTGCCTTTTGCTGAATCTCTGACAATATCTCTCTCATTATAACTAATTTGTTGGTATTTTTCGATGAGTTTATCTAAATACTTTGAATATTTTTGATTCAGGTTATTAATATATTTTTTCGGAAATAACTCCTTTTCCCCTTTAAGTCCTGGCATAGTAATAATCAATTAATAGTTTACAAATTCATTATTAATAACAGTTTTTAATTTGACTGGTAAAATAATGTCACCATTTTCATCAAAACTAAACGTACCAAGTAATCCATTAAACTCATCTAATTGATATAGGCTTGTTTTTATAGTTTCTGAATTAACCGTTTTATTATTTAATGCTTTAAAAACAACATGTATTGCATCATAAGCTGCTACAGCAAAACCATCAGGGGACTTGCCATATTTATTTTTATAATTTTTAACAAATTCACTAGTTCTAGGATCAGTACTTTCTGCATCAAAATAAAAGGTACTGAAAATCAAATTCTCAGCAGCATTTCCTGCTATTTCTAATATTTCAGGATCTTCAAAAAGTGCATTACTTAAATATTGTGCTTCTACATTTAACTCTTTTGCCTGTTTTACTAAACGACCAAGCTCTTTGTAACCAATAAAATAAACGCCTTCAGGTTGACTGTTTTTTATTTTCAATAAATGCGTCTTAAAGTCAGTTTGATTTGAATTATATGATTCTTCTGCAACTAATGCTCCACCTAATTCCCCAAATCTTTCTTTAAACTTATTTAATACACCAATTCCATAATCACTATTAACATAGATTATCGCTATTTTCTTAATATCTAATTCGTTAATTGCAGTTTCTGCCATAAGGCTAGCTTCAAGTAAATCAGAAGGCACATCTCTAAATATATAATCACCTGATGATGAAATTAAGGGTGAAGAAGCCCCTGAGGAAAATATAATTATTTTATCTTTTTCCGCAATTGGAGCCACTGACAATACTTCAGGACTAGATAACAGACCGAAAATTATAGGTGGATTATAGGTGCTTTTTAATTTTAAGTAAGCATTTACTGCTTCCTTAGGCTGGGCCTTACTATCTTCAATTTTAAGAGAAATGGTTTTATCAGGATAATTTGAATTGACTTCCTGAATTGCTAATTCATACCCTTCCTTAGCCGATATACCATAATTCGCCCTATCTCCTGAAAGTGGTAAAATAGATCCGATTACAATTTCATTATTCTTTGTGCTGCAAGAAGTAATTAAAAGTGCTGCTAAAACAAATAAAATATACTTTCTCATAATTTTTCAATTTAAATTAGTTAAACATAAAATTAATATAATCTTTATCAAATGAAGTAACAACATGTCCGGTGTTTTTTAAATAATAAAAACTTATAAGTTGATTTTCAACAATACTTTCAATATATTTCAAGAAATTATTATCGCCATCTTTACATCCTGCACCAATTTTCAATTGATTTTTTCTATTATAATTACGTAATAAGTATTCAACTGGAATTTGATGTCTAAAATAATCATCATTAACAATACATCCACAATAATTATAACCGTCTATCATTGATCTGTGTTTATTTATTTCCATCACCTCATACTCTCTCCAATAGGGAGTTATTCCCCATAGGATAATCTTATTTAAATATTTTAATTGCGTAAGAAATTGCAAACTTCTTAATGCAATACCGCATCCCCAACTGAATGCAATTATATCAAAACCATGTTTTAATTCATTATATTTTTCAATTATTGGTATTGCATCAATCAATGCATTTTGCATTGAAAATCCACCTTTGGTATTTGATGATTTTTGACCTGCCCAATTCAATACTTTAATATTGTTGTATCCTTTCTTTTTAGCTTCCGAAATTATTAAATCATATCGTTTTGAATATTCTCCAATCGTTGGATCAGTAGAACCTGAAAAAAGCAATAAATTCTTCTTCATCCTATTTTGATATTATTTTCCCTAATTCCATTTTTGTTTTTTGGGTGAATAATTGTCTTGCATCATCTTTATGTTCTACAATTATCACACTATTTTCGGTATTTATTATTGTCTCTTTAAAAAGTTTAAGTAGAGTGGCTGTATTCTTGGCATCTACACCAGCGAACGGCTCATCGAAAAGTAATAATTTGGGGTTATGAATTAATCCCATTCCAAAAGCCAAAATTTTACGTTCACCTCCACTTAAATCAAAGGGTTTACGCTTTCTAAAATTGGTTAATCCGGTTAACTCATATACTTCTGCAATTCTTTCTTTAAGTTCTGGTTTTGGTAAAGAATGTCCTGAAATTTGAAGGTTTTCTTCAACCGTAAGATTTTCGAAGTAGAAATCCTTCTGAGGAATGTAAACTATTCCCCTTCGAATTAAGTCAGATGGTTTTAATCCATTTACTTTTTCTCCCTCAAAAAATATCTCACCAGACCAACAAGGTAGTAAGTTATAGATGCATTTCAATAAAGTGGACTTTCCAGAACCGTTGCCACCTGTAAGCAACACAACTTCTCCTTTATCAACTTGTAAAGAAACATCAAAAAGCACTTGCTTTTTGCCATAACCGGATGATATGTTTTTAACTTCCATCATTAGTTCAGGTAGGTTTCTTTTACAATTGGGTCATTAATAAAGGATTTATAATTCTCAAATGAAAAAGCTTTTCCCGCATTCAAAAACCATATTCCGTCACTTAGGCTTTCAACAAAGTCGTGGTTGTGTTCAATTTGTATTATGGTTTTTCCTTCATTTTTTAGTTGGACAATCAAATCATAAATCCGGGTGTAGTTGTCTTTGTCAATGCCAGCAACTGGTTCATCAAGTAGTAGCAGGTCAGCATCATTGGCAAGACAACAACCAATAGTTAATAGTTTTTGTTGTCCGTAGGAGGTTTCACCTGCAAGATTATTTTCAACTTCTTTTAGATGCACTTTTTTAAGAATATAGTCTGCTTTTTTTGAGAAATCAGAATATTGTTTTTTAAAGGTTCTATTTGGCAAGAATGAGTTAAAAATCTTTTCGCCAGGATTTTTTTTGAATGATAACAGGATATTTTCTTTCACCGTCAGTTGATTTATAATCCGCAAATCCTGGAATGTTCTGGTAATTCCTTTTGCATTTATCGAAACAGGAGAATGTTTATCAAGTCGCTTATTATTGTACCAAATTTCGCCTTTGTCCGGTTGAAGGAAGCCGGTTATTAAATTAAAAAGTGTGGTTTTGCCGGTTCCGTTTCCACCAACCATTGTGTAGATTTTTCCTTGTTCTATAGACATATTCAATCCTTGAAGAACTTTTTGTTCTCCAAACGATTTGTATATGTTTTTGATTTCAAGCATTAGTTTTT
>DAOVJU010000132.1 GCA_030632095.1 Chlorobiota bacterium | reverse complement strand
TTTAACATTTGACAAAGCTCAATTAATTAACCTGGAATATTCTTTAAATAAAGAATTAATCCGGACAAACCGTGCTGGTTCTTTTGCCAGTACTTCAATTATTAATTGTAATACGCGAAAATATCATGGTTTATTAATTTGTCCTATAGATAAATTGGGTGGTGAAAATCATGTTCTTTTATCAGCGCTTGATGAAACAATAGTTCAGCGAAATGCTGAATTTAACCTGGGGATACATAAATACCCCGGTGAGTATTATCCCAGGGGCCATAAATATATCCGTAAATATGAAATAGAACCAACGCCGGCAATAACATATAGGGTAGGAGGTGTTATTTTAAAAAAGGAATTATTGTTAGTGGAAGAAGAAGAACGAATACTTATAAGGTATACATTAGTTGATGCCCATTCACCAACTATAATCAGGTTTCAACCATTTTTAGCATTTAGGAATATTCACATGTTAACACACTGCAACCTGGATGCCAATACAAAATATCAACATGTTAAGAATGGTATAAGATTAAAGCTGTATGATGGCTTCCCTTATTTATATATGCAAACCTCAAAAAAATCAGAATTTATACCAATGCCTGACTGGCAATATAATATTCAATATATAGAAGAAAAGAAGAGAGGTTATGAATATCAGGAAGATCTATATGTTCCGGGTTATTTTGAAATGCCGATAAAAAAGGGAGATACCATAGCTTTTTCAGCAGGTACCAGGGAAGTTGCAACCACTTCTTTAAACCAGCAATTTAATAATGAGATTAAAAAAAGGGTTTCAAAAGATAGTTTTGAGAATTGCCTTGAAAATGCAGCGCAACAGTTTATTTCAAAAAAGGGGAAAAAAACAAAAGTAATTGCCGGGTTTCCCTGGTTCGGGCATTGGGCAAGAGATACTTTCATTTCTTTACCAGGATTGACTTTAGCTAGGCAAGAAACTCAAACATTTTTTGATATTATTGATACAGCATTAAAAGATGTAAATAAATGTTTTTTCCAAAGTGAGGGAAATAAAGTAAATCCGGGGAAAGACTCTGCTGACCCCCCGTTATGGTTTTTCTGGGCATTACAAAAGTTTGTTGAATATCATGGAAATGCAGATAAAATTTGGAATTTTTATGGTAATAATTTAAAGAACATATTAAACTGCTATAAAAAGGGAACAGATTTTAACATTAAAATGCACGAAAATGGTTTGTTGTGGGTAGGACAGGAAGGCTATGCTTTAACATGGATGGATGTAATAGTAAATGGTACTCCTGTAACTCCCAGAATAGGTTTTCCTGTTGAAATTAATGCCCTATGGTATAATGCCATTTGTTTTGCATTAGAAATAGCAAACGAAGCTAATGATAAAAAGTTCATTGAAGAGTGGAAAGATATACCCTTATTAATTGAAAAATCATTTATTGAAACTTTCTGGGATCAAGATAAAGCTTATCTGGCCGATTACGTAAATAATAAATTTACAGATTGGAGCGTCAGGCCAAATCAATTATTTACTATTTCATTACCATATTCATGTTTAACAGAACAAATGAGGAAATCAGTGCTTGATATAATTGAAAAAGAATTACTTACTGATAAAGGTTTAAGAACATTATCTCCAAAGAATCCGGAATATAAAGGAGTTTATGAAGGTAATGAAATAGAAAGAGACATTGCATATCATCAGGGCTCTGTAAGGCCCTGGCTATTTGGTCATTTTGCAGAAGCTTATTTAAAAATATATCAGAAAAGCGGAGTTGCTTTTATTAAAAGAAAACTTAAAGCATTTGAAGAATGTATGACTCAACATGGTATTGGGTCTATATCTGAAATACATGATGGTAATCCACCACACAGGCCAAATGGTGCTACTTCCTTTGCCTTGAGTGTTGCAGAACTAATAAGAGTCAATTACATGTTAAAGCAATATGATTAGTGAATAGTGATTAGTGAATAGTGATTGGTGAATAATGATTGGTGAATAATGATTGGTGAATGGTGAATTAATAGGAATTGATGTGTAATAAGTAAATTGAAAATAAACAAATAATAAAATAATAAATATACATGAAAGTTTTAATGTTTGGCTGGGAATTTCCACCACATATATCCGGTGGTTTAGGTACAGCTTGTTACGGGCTAACAAAAGGAATGTCGAAAATTAAAGATTTAGATATCGTTTTTGTAGTTCCCAAAGCTTATGGCGATGAAGATCAACGCAGCATGCGTTTAGTCGGGGCAAATGATGTAACAATTAAGCAAATACAATCACATCTTGAAGAATTTAAAACTAAACATAAATACCTTGAAGTTGATACTTTAATTGTTCCTTATACTGATCCGGATGAGTTTTATAAATTTTCAAGCATTGACATAACCGGTAAATCAAAGTTTTTTAGTGTTGACGAAAAAGGAAAAATAAACTTTTCAGGCAAATATGGAACAAACCTGATTGAAGAAATATATAAATATGCTTATGTTGCATCAGTAATTAGCCAGGAAAATGAACATGATATTATCCATGCTCATGATTGGTTAACATACCCTGCCGGAATTGCTGCAAAAGAAATATCAGGAAAACCATTGGTTATTCATGTTCATGCAACAGATTTTGATAGGAGTGGAGGAAAAGTTAACCCCAAAGTATATGAAATTGAACGTATGGGAATGGATAATGCTGATAGAATCATAACCGTTAGTAATTTAACCCGAAATATCGTTATTGAGAAATATGGTCAAAATCCTGACAAAGTTGTAACAGTTTATAATGCTGTTGAACCAATTTCTGAAGAAGAAAAAATTTCAATGAAAAGAGGTGTGAAAGAAAAGGTAGTTACTTTCTTGGGTAGAATAACATTACAAAAAGGGCCAGAATACTTCATAGAAGCTGCATATAAGGTTTTGCAGAAAACAAAAGATGTAAGATTTGTTATGGCAGGAAGTGGTGACATGTTGGAAAAGATGATTCAACGTGCTGCTCAACTTAAGATTATGGATAAATTTCACTTTACCGGATTCTTAAAAGGTGCTGATGTTATAAAAATGTTTTCAATCAGTGATGTATATGTAATGCCTTCAGTATCAGAGCCATTTGGCATATCACCATTGGAGGCTATGCAGTCAGATGTTCCGGTCATTATTTCTAAACAATCTGGAGTTGCAGAAATCCTTACACATGGAATAAAACTTGACTATTGGGATATTGATGCTATGGCTGATGCTATATATGGCATTATAAAATACGATGCATTATCTAAAATGTTCAGGGAATTCGGCAGAACAGAAGTTGATAATTTAAAATGGGATAATGCTGCTATTAGAGTAAAAGAAGAATATGACAATACAATAATTAAAT
Organism: Chlorobiota bacterium; assembly: GCA_030632095.1. GTDB lineage: Bacteria > Bacteroidota > Bacteroidia > Bacteroidales > B39-G9 > JAADFW01. Next base: position 4,953 of record DAOVJU010000132.1, on the reverse strand, counting down.
TTGTTTCTTAATATAGTAAACTTATGAAATCACTTTGCTTGTATTTCCAGGTACACCAACCATTTAGGCTAAGAAGATATCGTTTCTTTGACATTGGCAATGATCATTATTACTATGATGATTATATGAACGAGACAATAATGCGCAGGATAGCAGACAATTGCTATTTGCCTGCCAATAAACTTATGCTTGATTTAATTAATAAGCATAAAGGAAAGTTTAAAGTGTCTTTTTCAATATCAGGTATTGCACTTGATCAGTTCGAAATTTATGCACCGGAAGTTGTAGATAGTTTTAAAAAACTTGCACAAACCGGAAACGTTGAATTCCTGGCTGAAACATATTCACATTCATTGGTTTCTCTGAAAAATAAGGAAGAATTCACAGCGCAAATTAAAGAACACAGTAAAAAAATAATGGAACTCTTTGGTGTAAAACCTACGGTATTTCGTAATACTGAATTAGTGTATTCTGATGAAATTGGTGAAATGGTTACCAAACTTGGATATAAAGCAGTACTTACTGAAGGTGCCAAACACATCCTGGGTTGGAAAAGTCCTAATTATGTTTATTGCAATGCTATTAATCCTAAATTAAAAGTATTAATGCGTAATTATAAACTTAGCGACGATATATCATTTCGTTTCTCAGATAAAAGTTGGAACGAATGGCCAGTTACTGCCGATAAGTATATTGAATGGTTAAAAGGTATTGAAGAAAAAGAAGAGATTATTAACTTGTTTATGGATTATGAAACATTTGGTGAACATCAAAAAAGCGACACAGGGATCTTTGATTTTTTAAATGCAATGACAGACGCTGTAATTAATGATGGAAGCTTTAAGTTCATTACACCTGCAGAAGTAGCAAAAGAATTGCAACCAATATCTGCTGTACAAGTTCCACATCCTATTTCATGGGCAGACGAGGAACGTGATCTTACCGCCTGGCTGGGAAATTATTTACAGGATGAAGCATTTAACAAATTGTATGAATTAAGTGATTTAATTATCCAGTCAAAAGATGAGGAATTGCGTAAAGATTGGAGATACTTACAAACCAGTGACCATTTTTATTATATGTGTACCAAATTTTTCTCTGATGCTACCGTTCATTCCTACTTCAATCCTTATAATTCACCATACGATGCATTCATTAATTATATGAATATATTGAACGATTTTAGCATCAGGGTAACTGAATCATTGATCGATAAATCTTCAAACATTGAATATTTGAAAGGTATTATCGGTAAAAAAGAAAAACAACTAGCCAAATATCAGGCAGAACTAAAGAAATTTAAAAAAGAAAAAGAGCAAATTGGAATATCAAAACAACCGGCTAAAACAGCCAGGAAATCAATGGTAAAAGAAAAAGTAAAAATTGTAAGTAAAACTAAGCCGGCAACAAAAGCAAAAGGAGCTATTGGCCCTAAGAAAGCTGGTACTACAAAAAAAAGGGGAAAGCAAACTCCGGGAACAAAAAAATAATATAGAATGACTGATAAAAAAATGCTGCCGGATTATATTTTTGAAGTAAGTTGGGAAGTATGTAATAAAGTTGGGGGAATATATACTGTAATTTCTACCAAAGCACTAACATTAGTAAAAAACTTTAAGGATCAAATTATTTTCATTGGCCCGGATATTTGGAAGGAGAACAAATTAAACCATGAATTTATCGAGGATAAGACACTTTTCAGGGCATGGAAACACAAAGCTACAGAAGAAGGCTTAAGGTTAAAAATTGGAAGATGGAACATACCTGGCAAACCAATAGCCATTCTGGTAGATTTCACAACCTTTATACCTGAAAAGGATAAAATTTTTACTAAATTTTGGGAAGACTACAAATTAGATTCAATATCAGGTACATGGGATTATGTAGAATCTGCTCTTTTTGGATATGCAACCGGAAAACTTATTAAAAGTTTTTACAATTTTAATATAGCATCAAAAGACAGGGTGTTAGCTCATTTTCATGAATGGATGACTGGTGCGGGTTGTTTATATTTAAAAAAGCAATTACCACATTTAGGAACATTATTTACAACACACGCAACCATGATGGGACGTGTTCTTTCAAGTAATGAACAACCATTGTACGATCAACTAAGTCAGTTTAATGGAGATCAAAAAGCAAATGAATTTAATGTTGTCTCAAGAAATTCATTGGAAAAATGTGCTGCTAATGCAGCTGATTGTTTTACAACTGTAAGTGAAATTACAGCTAAGGAATGTAGTCATTTTACAGGCAGAGCGGTTGATGTTATTACACCTAACGGATTTGAAAATGATTTTGTGCCAGGTGAAGCAAAATTAAATGAAATTCGTTCAATTGCGAGAGATAAAATAAAAAGGGTAACAAAAGCCCTTACAGGACAGGAAATTAAGGATGATGCACTTTTCCTGGGGATTAGCGGCAGATACGAATTCAAAAATAAGGGAATAGATGTTTTTATTGAAGCACTACAAAAAATTAATGAAAATACAAACCTTAAAAAAGATATTGTAGCATTGTTTTTAATACCTGCAAACCAACATGGAGCGCGAAAAGACCTGATAGAAAATCTAAAAAATACTAATCAAAACACCGCACTTGTTACACCTTTTGTAACACATTATTTATCCGATATTGATTATGATCCAATCTTAAATAAAATTAAAGATCTTGGTTTTAATAATCAGGGCGACAGGGTAAAAATCATTTTTGTACCAACTTATCTGAATGGCAAGGATGATGTGTTTAATTTAACATATTATGAATTGTTATCAGGATTAGACCTTACTGTTTTTCCTTCATATTATGAGCCGTGGGGATATACACCACTTGAAAGTATTGCATTTAAAGTTCCTACTATTACAACAACGCTGGCCGGGTTTGGTAAATGGGTTTCAGAATTTAATGTCAGTGTTGAAAATGGTGTTGTTGTTTTGAAAAGAACAGATTCTAATTCAAAAGATTTAATACAAGATATTGCATCAATTATTCTTGAATTTTCATTTAAAAGCACCGACGAAGTTGAAGCAATAAGAATTGAAGCGCAGAAAATCTCAAAAAAAGCCCTCTGGGAAAATTTCATTGAATATTATTACGATGCTTATAAAATAGCCCTGGAAAAAGTAGCCGGAAAAGCTAAAGAATACCAGCAATTAAGAAAAACAGAAAGTAAGTACCAATTTGAGGTAAAAAGAAACAGTGAAGCAAAGTGGAGGAAATTAGTTGTTGAATCAAATCTTCCTGAAAACCTTATTGGACTAGATGAATTATCTAAAAACTTATGGTGGACATGGAATTATAAAGCAAAAGAACTATTTCAATCCATTGATCAGGAACTATGGGAAAAAAGTAAAAATAACCCTGTTATCCTTTTAAAAAGTATACCGCAAGAAAGGTTGGCTGAGCTTGAAAATGACAAGGTTTTTATTGAGCATTATAATTCGGTTTATAATGATTTCATTCAATATATTGCTAAAAAACCCCAGGATGATGGACCTTTAATCGCATATTTTAGTATGGAATATGGTTTATATAATAATTTAAAAATATATTCGGGTGGACTGGGAGTATTAGCAGGTGATTATTTGAAAGAAGCAAGCGATTCACTTGTTAATATAGTAGGCGTAGGATTTTTATATAAATATGGATATTTTTCACAACGGCTATCTTTAAATGGTGAACAATTAGTAGAATATGAATATCAGAAGTTCACTCAATTACCGGTTACAGCAGTTCGCGATCAGGCTGGCATACATAAAACAATCACAATTAATTTTCCCGGAAGGCCTGTAATTGCAAAGATATGGAGAGTTGATGTAGGTAGAATTCAACTATATTTATTAGACACTGATTCCTCAAAAAACGGTGAGTTCGACAGGGCAATTACGTATCATTTGTATGGCGGAGATTGGGAAAACCGCTTAAAACAAGAAATAGTTTTAGGCCTCGGTGGAATTCGTGCCTTAAAAAGCTTAAACATTAAACCAGATATTTATCATTGCAATGAAGGGCATGCTGCTCTGATTAACATAGAGCGAATAGCCGGAATGACCACCAGGGAAAACTTCTCTTTTGGTGAAGCGCTTGAAATTGTCCGGTCTTCATCATTGTTTACAACACACACACCAGTCCCTGCAGGCCACGATACGTTTAGCGAAGATTTAATTAGAACTTATCTAAGGCATATTCCTGAACGATTACGTATAAGCTGGGAACAATTTGTCAGATTGGGTAAAGTAAACCCAAATGACACTAATGAAAAATTCTCTATGAGTATTTTAGCAGCCAATACTTCACAGGAAATGAATGGGGTTAGTATGTTGCACGGAAAAGTGACCCGTGAAATGTTTAATAATCTATATGATGGATATTCACCCGAAGAGTTACATATTGATTATGTTACTAATGGGGTTCATTATCCAACCTGGACTGCCCGTGAATGGAGAAAATTATATGAAAATGAATTTGGAGAAGGTTTTCTGAATGATCAATCAAATAAAGATTATTGGAAAAAGATTTATGATGTCCCGGATGAAAAAATATGGGAGATAAAGCAAAATTTAAGAAAAAAATTAATTGAGTATGTTAAGATCCGTTTTCAAAGTAATTGGATCAGGCGCTTCGAAAATCCCAGGAGGCTTGTCGATATAATTAGTTCTATTGATGAAAATGCGCTTACAATTGGTTTTGCAAGACGATTCGCAACATATAAGCGTGCACATTTATTATTTAATGACCTTGATAGATTATCTGAAATTGTAAATAATGAAGAAATGCCGGTGCAATTTATTTTTGCAGGTAAAGCACATCCAAATGATAAAGAAGGGCAAGACTTAATAAAATATATTGTTGACATATCGCGAAAACCTGAATTTGTTGGAAAAATATTATTTCTGGAAAATTATGATATTGAATTAGCCAAGCGGCTCGTGAGAGGAGTAGATATATGGATGA
>DAOVJU010000410.1 GCA_030632095.1 Chlorobiota bacterium | reverse complement strand
CTTTTTGAAAGCCTTCGCAATGCTTTCCGGCCACTTTTTCTTAGTAGCTTTCTCCTTCAACTCCTGCACCTCCTGATCAACCGGACTGCCACCCAATTCATCCTGAATGGTCTTCATTTGCTGGTTAAGAAGAAATTCACGTTGCTGTTGATCCAAATTTGTTTTAACCTTAGTTTGAACTTCATTTTTAAGTTCAAGCATTTGAAATTCGCGAACTAAATATTCAAGCAGTTTTGTTGCCCGTTTTTTTATTTCATTAATTTCAAGTAATTCTTGTCGTTCTTCAAGTTTTGCATCACTGTTTGAAGCAATAAAATTTACCAGGAACGTTGGATTTGTTATGTTTTTTACAGCAAATGTTGCTTCCGGTGGAATATTTGACGAAAGTTTGATAATTCTTAATGAAAAATCTCTGAGTGAGCTAATAATAGCTGAATATTCTTTGTCCCTTTCTTCGGGTTTTACATCAGAAAGAACATTTATTTTAGCTGTAAAATATGGATCTTCGCTTAGAATTTGTTCTATTTCAAAACGCTTCTTTCCCTGAATAATAACCGATGTACTTTTATCGGGCATTTCAAGTATCCGTACAATTTGCGCTATGGTCCCCGTTTTATAAAGATCGGTTGAAGCAGGATCTTCAGTATCAGGATCGATTTGTGATGTTACACCAATTATTTTATCCTTCTTAAATATTTCTCTGATTAACTTCAAGGATTTATCTCTGCCAACTGTTATTGGAATAACAACCCCCGGAAAAAGAACTGTATTTCTAATAGGTAATATTGGCAGTGTATCAGGAACATTGAATTGCTCAATTACCTCATCATCATCATCGCTGATAATTGGTATAATTTCTGATCTTTCATCCACTAATTCTGCTAATAGCATATCATCGTAGCTTAAATCTCTTATCTTACCCATACAATATAGTTAATGTTTTTTTTAGTTATATTAGTCAAAATGGCAGTTTAATTACTTTATTATAAAGCAAATATTTTATTGTCAATTGCTATGCCAAATAATAGTTCAAAATTGAAAGTTTAAAGTTAAAAAATTATGAGTTAAGTGTGTGTCAATTCTATTCTTAATAGTTTCAATCGTCGACGCCTGGAACAGAAAGGGGCTTTTATTTTTTCCTGCCCGCGCCCTTCGGTCGCCATAGGCATCGCTTTCGCATAGCTTCAGCAGAGCAAAGCTTGCCAAAGGCGATGCCCTCTAACTCCCCTGAAAGGGAGAATTCCACCACACGTCAAACTTTGCTTGTTACGGTTCGATGGATCCCCGTTCCGATGGCTATCGGAAGGGAATTAAGGGGCAAGCGGTGGCAATTTTATTTAAAGAACGTTTGTGCTTTGTGAATGAGATCCCGGATATCCGTACCGATAGCTATCGGTATGCTTCTTCCGGGATGAAGTGGTTTGTGTGAGAAATCTCAACCACACTGTTAACTTGATAATTCCGGTGCATTTGGCTTCCTACAGCGGGTCTACGTCATACAAAACAGTTGTTCTGCGAAAACGCAAATCGGTTTTTAGTGTACTAACAATTGATTTTAAGATTTGTTTCGCCTTAACTGGTGATTTATCTTTTTCTATTTTAAGTAAAATATTTTTTAGGTACCAATTCTGAATTCTGCTTATGGTCGGAAATTCGGGGCCTAAAACACGTTTTCCGAAAACCTTTTTTAATTCTTCGGCAAGTAATTTGGAATTTCTGTTTAATTCAAACCTGTCTTTATGTTTCATTGTTATTCGAATTAATCTTGTAAATGGTGGATAATGAAATCTTTCCCGTTCTTTAATTTGCCAATTATAAAACTTTTGATAATCATTACTCATAACAAATTTAATAACCGGATGTTCAGGATTTGAAGCCTGGATTATCACTTTCCCCCTGCCTTTTTTTCTTCCTGCTCTGCCACTTACCTGTGTCATTAATTGATAACTTCTTTCGAATGCCCTGAAATCAGGGAAATTTATCATATTATCAGCATTTAATATTCCAACAAGGCTTACATTATCAAAATCAAGGCCTTTTGTTACCATTTGAGTACCAATTAAAATATCAATGCTGTGATTTTCGAAATCACTCATTATTTTATAATATGAATGCTTTTTTCGGGTTGAATCAAGGTCCATCCTTGTAACTTTTGCATCAGGGAAAAATATGGATATTTCGTCTTCAATTTTTTCAGTACCAAATCCCCGGGTAAAAACTTCAGTTGAACTACACTGGGGACAAACAGCAACCATATTCACTGTATAACCACAATAATGACAAGTGAGATTATTAAAATGCTTATGATAAGTAAGGCTTACATCACATTGATTACATTTAGGTATCCATCCACATGTTGTACATTCAATATAAGGAGAAAACCCACGACGATTTTGAAATAATATAATTTGTTCATTGTTCTTTAAAGCATGTTCAATATGATCTAAAAGAGTATTTGTGAAATGTGATTTTAATTGTTTCCTCTTATATGCTTCCTTCGTATTGCTAACAATAATTTCAGGTAATTCAATATTTAGAAAACGCTGTTTAAGTTCAACAAGACTGTATTTTCTGTTTTTACAATTAAAGTAAACATCAAATGATGGCGTAGCTGTTCCTAATAAAACCTTAGCTTTATGTAATCTTGCTAAATATATTGCAGTATCTCTCGCATTGTATCTTGGTGCCGGATCTTGCTGTTTATAGGTATTTTCATGCTCTTCATCAATAATGATAATTCCTATATTTTTAAAAGGAAGAAAAACCGAAGACCTTACACCCAGTATTATCTTATATGATTTTCCACTTTTATCATCCAGCAGATTATTCCATATCTCAACTCGTTCCGAATCGCTGAATTTAGAATGATAAACACCAACATTGTTTCCAAATACTGCCCTTAACCTGTTTATAATTTGTGTTGTGAGCGCAATTTCAGGTAAAAGGTATAAAACCTGTTTTCCCTGATTAATAGTTTCTTTAATAAGATGGATATAAATTTCAGTCTTCCCGCTGGAAGTAATTCCATGCAGTAAAGCAACATCATTATTCCTGAATTGATCTTTAATTTGTTCTAAAGCACTTTTTTGATTGTCAATTAATACTTTAGGTTTTATTAATTCAGGTGACAGGTTTTTGATACGATCAACATTTTCGTATGTTAGTTCAAAAATATTTTTATCGGTCAATGTATTTAATATCCCATAGTTTCTATTGATACCAAGTAATTCTTTTCTATTTATTGCAGTTGGATTTTCAATATTGAAATTCGTAAGCTGAAGATACTTCATTAACACGTCCAGTTGTTTGGGGGCTCTCTCCAATGAATCAAAAACCTTTTTAAGCTTTTCTTCGGTATTATAACCGCTATTTAGCCTAATAAAGGCTTCTTGCTTAGGTTTATATGAGTCACTAAGTTTTTCTTCAAGTTTTATTGCACCTTTCTGCAATAAAGAATTTAATATAGGTAATGAATTTTTAACTTCAGTAAGTAAATTAACTTCATTCACACTTAATACGTTTCTCTTTTCAAGTACGTTATGAATAATTATTTCCTTCTCTGTAAGTCTTTCATAATTATCGAAATCAGGATTATTCAAAACATATGTTTCGCTTTCCAGTTTAAGACCGGCAGGCATTGCTGCTTTAAACACTTCACCTATGGTACATAGATAATATTCTGAAATCCATCCCCATAATTCTAATTGCTTAGCTATAACAACAGGTTTTTCATCAAGGACAGAAATTATTGTTTTTATTTCAACTTCCGGTGGCTTTTCATTATGAGTGTTAATAACCAGCGCACTATATATTCTTCGTTTGGCAAATTGAACCACTACCCTTATTCCCGGAACAATACTTGCTTTTAATTCTTCAGGAATCTGATATGTAAACGATTGCTCTAACTGAAGTGGTAATATTACAGAAACATATTTTGGCAAAGGGATCAGTATTTAAGTGTAATTAGTACGTGTCTATAAAGTCTAGAGTTTGTTCAGAAAGTTCGAGTTCTAGGCTTGCGAAGCCTGAAAAATGGGAGTTTACTTTTGTAAATGACCATTTTGAAGGCAAGCATAACGACGAAATCGGACTTTATGGACAGACTCT
>DAOVJU010000486.1 GCA_030632095.1 Chlorobiota bacterium | reverse complement strand
TATTTATATCGGCAATTCTGTTATTTACATCGTTTAAAATATCGAGAAATTCAATTTTCTTTTGTCCTTCAGGGATTTCAACATACTGATAATAATTCCTGTTTTTGCGCGCTTCCTTCTCGTCAAGATATTTTAATGAAAGATTGAGATAAAGGTCAGCATGATAAACGAAATGTTTTAGATCATTGTATTCAGTTAATGGATCATATCTTTTTGCTAATGTTTGAGATATTACACCAAGTTGATAGTACGCATTGGCACTAAAAGGGTCTTGCTGCTGGTATTCTCTTAAAATTGCATATGCTTCTTCTTCGCTTTTATTGTTAATTGCTTCATAAACATCTTTATATCTCAATTCTGTTTGAGCAAATAAAAAGTTAAAAATGAAAATATTGCAAATAAGCAGGCATATATAAGAAATGGTTTTTTTCATTATGACAATATTTTAGGTTTTTCTATTATTTTTAGTGGAAATGATTAAATGCGTAAATGAAAAAATGCTTAAATGTTATTTCATTTGCTTCTTTTGTGAGCCTTATTAACTCTTTTCTTTCACTAAATATTTCTTTTTCTATCATAATTTCTACAATCATTCAATCATTTTATCATTCTAGTTAACAACCATTTCCATTAAATTCGCGGTAGAACCATATTTTCTATTTAATCAATTATTTTTAATTCAACCCTTCGGTTTTTGGCCCTGTTTTCATCACTGTCATTTGACACCATCGGGTTTGTTTCACCGTAACCTTTAGCTATTAACCGTTCAACAGGTAAATTATTATCAACTAAATAAGCAACTACCGATTGAGCACGTTTATCCGATAACTTCTGATTATAATTAGATGATCCAAGATCATCGGTATGCGCTGAAATTTCGATTTTAATTTCCGGGTTATCAATTAATAATTTAACTACACGGTTGAGTTCTTCAAAAGAACTTTTATTCAATTCCGCAGAATTTGTTTCATATGTAATATCGTTTAAAACAAGTTTTGTTTTTGCAGTTAAGGGCTTTAGTTTTACATCAAGTTTTTTATTTACCTCTGTATCAGACAAATCCACTTTTGTATTGTAGAAAGCATATCCTTTAGGGCCATTTACTGTAATTTCATATTTATCACCATCTCTTAAGTTTACAACAAATTTACCATGTTCATCCCGGCGTACCTTTTTTATAATGGTTTCATTTTTTTCAAGGTTAGTTATTATGATTTCAACTTCATCAAGGGCTTCATCAGTTTCAATATCAGCAATATTAATTTCAAATTCTATTTTATTTGGGATTAACTCCACATCTTTTTCAAATTCGCCAAACTGCACTATGCCTGACAAATCAAATTCAAAAAGATAACTTTCATAATTTTCTTTTTCAACTAATATTGTATATATGTCGCCTATTGATAGATTAATTTCTATCCTTCCTGCAACAGCATAATTGATTAGGCTTTCATCAATTTTTGTAGCATCCGACTTTTTTATTATAACCTTACTTTGCAATGGCTCAAAAATTTCTTCATCAAAAGTGTTTAAAATGAGATTTGTTTTATTGAATAAACTAATATTCTTATAGCTTAAAAACTCAAGGTCTTTATAGTTTTTAGTGTTTACATAGAAGAATACATGTGAATAGTTTTCTTTATATACTTCTATTTCATAGTTTATCCATTTTGAAAAAACGATTGTATAATTACCTGTTTTAGAATCAGTTTCGAATTCAGAAATTAGTTTAAGATTGTCTTTATTTCTAATTAATAACTTTGCATGAAGTGGATTTTTTGTTATTGAGTCATATATATTTCCTTTATAAATAAATGTGTCATCAGGTTTAGTACCCTGAGATAATCCAACGCAATAAATATCTGCATGCTTAACTTTTCTTTCATCGTAAGCAAGGCTAAAAACCAATTCTTTACTTAATGTTGAATATGATGGATCGAGTTCATCCTTTTCTGTATTAACAGAAGTAACAGCAACAGGTAAATTCCAAATGTTTTCAGCTAACATTTTTGTCATATAAATATCATAGCCACCTAAACCTCCTTCACGAATTGATGAGAAGTAAAGGGTTTTATTATCAGCAGCAATATATGGGTAGTTTTCGCAATCAAGGTTTATAGGTGATGGTAATGTAACGGATTTTGACCAGGAATTTTTTATACCTTTTTTCGAATAATATATTTTACTACAACTGCTATTATTTAATTTATTGAGTAAATTTCTTCTAACAAAGTAAATATAGTTTTCATCAGATGAAATTGAAGGAGACCTTTCAGAAAATTCTGTATTAATTTGACCACCAACGTTCACTGGTTTTAACCAAATGTCATTTTCTCTTCTTGAAAAGTAAATATCCATATTACCCTTTGTATCGGCAAAATTTGCTGAAAAGTACAAACAGTTCCCATCATGATTTAAGGAAGGATCTTTAAGTATAAGCATTTCATTAAGTTCAACTCCTTCAAATTTTATAAGAATTGGCAAGCTCCATTCATTTGTTTCACTATTTACATGGGATTCATATAATCTCCATTTTCCTGTTGAATTTGACATAAATACAATTAATTCACCATCAAAACTTATGCCTGGAGCGCTTTCAAGAGAAGATGCGGAATTAATTTTATCACTGATTGGTTTTTTATCCTGCGCTGTCGTAATAAAAATATTCACAACAATTAAGAACAAAATAACTATCAAATATTTGGCATTTTTCATATTCCGGTTTACAGTTTAGATTAAATGTATGATATTAGTATGTTAATCATATGAAATTGGAAATTAGAAATTTGACTAATAATCAAGCCTTTTCCCAATTTCAAATTTCAATTATTATAATGGGTCAAAGTTAATACATTTCAAAAATGTTAACCACTTTTATGTATTTTAATAAATGCCAAATATTTAATTGTTATTCAGTATTGCTTAATATTTATTGTAAATTACCCTGACCAAGAATCCTAATCGGTAGTAAAAGTAAATATTATTTCACAATGGCCTTTGCAAAATCATCTTTTATTTTGTCTTGTTTTTGCAAGGGCTTTTTTTGTATATTACAGATGAGTCCGGCATAAAACCCCTGTCAGGGTTGATTTATTTAAAAAGTGCAAATATAAATATCTTATTTGTAATCATTTAACAGAACCCTGACAGGGTTGTTTATCCAAAATAATCTAAAAATATTAATTTATATGAAATTTTTAAAATACCTTATTATCATTGTTTTATTGCCTGTTT
>DAOVJU010000253.1 GCA_030632095.1 Chlorobiota bacterium | reverse complement strand
GGCTTCATCAAGCCAAACCCAATAGCTATTTTCTTCGCCAGAACCAGAAACATCTTCTTCAATTGGGCAATAATATGGAAAATCACCGGTATTAACGTCTATATTAAATTGAGCATCGTTAGGTGGATTATCAGTAGTATTTGTTAATGAATTTTTGGATAAGTAAATATCATCAAAAGATACAAGGTGTCCATCAGTTCCTGCATCTGCTACATTGGTTCCCAAAACAAATCGAATTGTTCTGTCTCCATCATTAGGATCTCCCAAAGGTGGTGCAAAGCAGTTCCAGTTGGAAACGTCAGTAAATTTCCATTTTAAACCACCGGAAGCTCCCTCACATATTTGTCCATTCTCTGTGGTGGTTGCTGTTAAATCTTCATCGTCCCACACATTTATACTACCTGAAATCTGGTCAGTCCCACATGGATTTGACACGGTAAAAACCGGTTGATAGTTACAATCGGTATCGTTGGCATCGTAGGTATGTGAAAAACCACCAACAATATCCTCATCAGGATTCTGCGTGGTATAAGTATCCGTGGTACCATCACCCCAGTCAACCGAATAGGTAGTCCCTGTAGGAATGTTACCTGGTATGGTATGTGAAAAATTAGAAACTGTTACCGTTACCGGTGCACATGTCCTGTCGGGAACAAAACCACCAATGGCATTCGGTGAAAACGAACATGCAACCGGAGGCGGGCTCATTTCAGCCCGAAGATTTAAAGGAATTATTAATGTAAGAAATAGTATTGATAATACTGAATTTTTAAGAATGGACCAACGTAACATAAGCTGCAGAATTTAAAATTGTTTTAAAATACAACTGTCATAAGCTATAAAATTAATAAAAAATAGCAATATAAACAGTTTATTAATTAGACTAAACAGATTTTAAATAGTTGCTTAAAAAGTCAAGTTATAGTTGATGAACGGTGGAATTTAGGTGATAAAGAAAAAAAAACGAAAAATTAATTTCTTTTCAACCTATCAGGTTTGAATCATAGATTCTCCTTAATCTCTAATAACATTCCTTTAATATCTTTCAATGATCTGATTACTTCAAAATTATTAATTGTATCATCTTTGTTTTCCTTAATTTTTGCTTTAGCGCCCTTTAGTGTTAGCCCCCTTTCTTTAACAAGATGGTAAATAATATGAAAGTTTTCAATGTCTTGCTTAGTAAACATCCTATTACCTTTTTTGTTCTTTTTTGGTTTAATTATATCAAATTTTTTCTCCCAAAATCTTATTAATGAAGTGTTTACACTAAACATATTTGCTACTTCACTAATTGAATAGTAAAGCTTTTCAACAGGTTTTTCTTTATAAGGCATCGTGTAAATAGTTTAAAGTTTAAAGTTCAAAGTTAGTCAAGTGTTTTGTGTTAAGAGTTTCTTGAATTTGGTTGTTTGGTTATTAGTCTTGTTAAAGCCAAGAGTCATCTGCTATTATTTAATAACACTTCTTCACTCTTTTGCTTTTATCTTTTATCTTTGTTTTTAATATTAAATCCTGAATTCTATATTCTAAAAGGCTAAAGTCTAATTGTCTTGTGTCTTTTATCTTGGCTCCTGGTTCTTTAGTCTTGATTCTATTATTCCGTCATCACTAATATAAATATCTAAGTCCGGAAAATCAAGTCGTGTAAGTTCCTTTATCTTTTTTATAACACGGTTTAAAGTATCAATTTCCGTGATTCCGCGGTATTGCATAACAGGTATAATTTTTCCTTTTATAAATTCACCTTTTTCAGAAACGGAAAGCTTTATAATTGGAGCTATTCCATTAGGCCCACTCAAATTAAATCTTCCATATGTACAAAAATTACCTAAACTATAAATAATGAACCTGGTTTTGTAAATATCAATGGCCCTGGTTACATGCGGCCCATGTCCAAATATTATATCTGCACCGGCATCAATCAGGATGTGTGCAAATTCATAAACATTTCCCCTGTTTTCTCCATAAAAAAATTCCGTTTCCCTTGTAATATGCTGATAATCTTTACCTTCAGCCCCTCCATGAAAAGACACAATAACAATATCGCAACTGTCATTTAATAATTTGACTATATATTTGGCCTTAATTGTATCTGTTATATTGCAAGTTCCTTTGTTTGGTGAGAATGCACAAAAACCATATTTAATATTGTTTTTTTCGAAAATAGTATATGGATATTCTAATATTCCGGCAAAATTTAAGCCTGCATTTTCAATCAGGTTTATTGTATGGTTTTTTCCATCTTCACCAAAATCACATGAATGGTTATTTGCCAGGCTAAAAACATCAAATCCTGCACTATCCAGACATCCAAAGTATTTTTCAGGCATTCTGAAAGCATAACATTTTGTTGTATCCTTACATTTTTTTTCCAGCATTGCCGAATCCGAAAAACAGCCCTCAATGTTACCAAATGTTATATGTGCATCCTTTAAAAAGGGTATAAGGTTTTTTAACAATGGATAACAATTATCATCAGGTGGTAAATATTTATCAGAAGGGTAATTTGTACCCAGCATAATATCCCCAACCCCAATAATAGTTATTGTATCATGCTGTATATCAGTTATGGTTAATGAATCAATTATCCGTTCCTGAGATCTTCCCTGATGCAGTATAGCTATAAAAAAAACAGCAATTATCAGTTTGTTTAATTGCTGTTTCCTGAAATTATTGTTGATTTTACTTATTTTAATCAAAACTTTGGTTTGGCCGTGAAGAAACCACAATCATACGATCATATTCCTCAGGAGTTAAATCATTAAAGTAGAAATTAATAGGGTCCTGGGCTTTATTATTTTTTCTAACTTCATAATGAAGATGAGGAGCTGTGGAACGTCCGGTGTTTCCTACTTCACCAATAAGATCACCACGTTTAATTTTTTGTCCTTGTTCTACTAATATTTTATTTAAATGTGCATAAAGCGTTTTGTAACCATAACCATGATCAATAATAACACGTTTCCCGTATCCCCCCCTTGAACGGCTTGCCCTTATTACAGTTCCGTTTCCGGTTGCATACACTTTAGTTCCTACTGGTGCGGTTAAATCAACACCTGAGTGCATCTTTTTTGTTTTATAAATGGGGTGTATTCTATAACCAAAACCGGAAGCAAAACGTACAACATCTTTATCTGCAATAGGTTGAATAGCAGGTATTGAGGCCCACATTTCTTCCTTTTTCTCAGCCATTTTCACAACTTCCTCGTATGATTTTGTCTGAACATATAGTTGTCGCCTGATTATATCAAGTTTTTTTGTGGTTTCAATAACAATTTCAGAATTTTCATATCCTTCCAGTTCCATATAACGGTTAATACCACCAAAACCTGCTTTTCTTACTGCTTCAGGAATAGGTTTTGTTTCAAAAATAACCCTGTATATATTATCATCACGATCCTGAATATCACTTAATACCTTTTCAATTTCGTCAAGATGTTTATTAAGTAATCCATATTTTGTTAATAACTGTGTATTTTCACGCCTCAGACTCCTTTCATTTGGCAAATCAAAGAATACTGAAAACAATGAAATTAGAATTACTGCAAAGAAAAATAATGCAAAAAGGTAAGTTGTAAAGCGCCAGAATATTTGTTTCCGTGTTAGTTCTACCTTATCAAAACTAAGGCTTTCGTAGTTAAATTTATATTTAGTTTTTGGCATCTTTATAGACAAAATTTATGTAACAATACTAAAAAAATCATTATCTACCAACAAATCTAAATTAAATAATTTAATTTTGCAACACATTATCTATCAAATTGTTGATAATC
This sequence comes from Chlorobiota bacterium, assembly GCA_030632095.1. Classification (GTDB taxonomy): domain Bacteria; phylum Bacteroidota; class Bacteroidia; order Bacteroidales; family B39-G9; genus JAADFW01. The sequence continues at coordinate 1,965 of DAOVJU010000253.1, read as the reverse complement.
TGTTAATAACTTTCTAAATGACATCACAACAAATCAGGCAAGCTTTTATTGATTTTTTCAAGACAAAAAATCATCATATAGTGCCTTCTGCACCTATGGTTGTTAAGAATGACCCAACCCTAATGTTTACCAATGCCGGGATGAACCAGTTTAAAGATATTTTTCTCGGAAACACTGATATTACTTACGAAAGAGTAGCAAATTCGCAAAAATGCCTCAGGGTTTCCGGGAAGCATAATGACCTGGAAGAAGTTGGACATGATACTTATCACCATACAATGTTCGAGATGTTAGGAAACTGGTCTTTTGGAGATTACTTCAAAAAAGAAGCTATTGAATTTGCTGTTGAATTCCTGGTTGATACATTAAACATTTCTAAAGACAGGCTTTATGCCACGGTATTTGAAGGCGATAAAAATGAGAAATTGGAGATGGATAAAGAGGCATATGAGTTCTGGTTAAAGCAACTTCCTGAAGATCATGTAATTATGGGTTCAAAAAAAGACAACTTCTGGGAGATGGGAAATACTGGCCCCTGTGGACCTTGTTCTGAAATCCATATTGACATAAGAAGTGAGGAAGAACGGAAAAAGGTTCCGGGAAAAAAATTGGTAAATAATGACCATCCCCTGGTTATTGAAATCTGGAACCTGGTTTTTATCCAGTTTAACAGGAAAGAAGATAATAGTTTAGAGCAATTGCCATTAAAACATGTAGATACAGGAATGGGATTTGAACGTTTATGTATGATAAGTCAGGATAAACAATCAAATTATGATACTGATATTTTTCAGCCAATATTAAAGGAAATAAGTAGACTATCTGGTAAAAATTACGGGGAGAGTGAAGATTCCGATATTGCAATGCGTGTTGTTGCCGATCATTTACGAACTATTTCGTTTGCCATTTCCGATGGACAGTTACCTTCCAATGTAAAAGCAGGTTATGTAATTCGAAGGATTTTGAGGAGAGCTGTCCGGTATGCATATACATTTTTAAATCAGTATGAACCATTTATATATCGTGTATTACCTGTTCTGATTAAAACAATGGGAGATGCATATCCTGAACTGGTTGCTAATGAACAATTAATAACAAAAGTTATTTCAGAAGAAGAAAATGCCTTTTTAAAAACCCTGGCAACAGGCATAAAAATGCTTGATCAAATAATTATTAATACAAAATCTAACAATTATAAGGTTGTTAGTGGAAAAATTGCTTTTGAATTATATGATACATATGGATTTCCGCTCGATTTAACAGAATTAATTCTAAAAGAGCATAGCTTAATTATTAGTAAAGCTGAATTTGACCAGGAAATGAAAGCACAAAAGGAGCGATCGAGAAGTGCTACCCAGCTTGCTTCAGGTGATTGGGCCGTTTTGAAAGAAGAAGAATCAGAAGAATTTATAGGTTATGATTTTCAAGAAGTTGAAATAATAATAACACGCTATAGAAAAGTAAAAGAAAAACAGAAAGAATACTATCAGATGGTTTTTAATCATACGCCTTTTTATGCTGAAAGTGGCGGACAGGTTGGTGATTCGGGAATTATTGAAGCTGAAGGTAAAAAGATAGAAATTATTGATACCAGGAAAGAAAATAATATAATTATTCATATTGCTAAGAAACTGCCGGTAAACTTAAATGCTAAATTTCATGCTTCAATAAACAAGAAAACCAGGAGAAGTACAGCAAATAACCATACGGCAACTCATTTATTGCATCAGGCATTGCAAGAAGTTTTGGGAAAACATGCCGACCAGAAAGGTTCTCTTGTACATCCTGATTATTTAAGATTTGATTTTTCTCATTTTCAAAAAGTTACTGATAAAGAAATACTTAAGATTGAACATTTGGTGAATAACCGGATCAGATTGAATTATTCCCTGGAAGAAAAGCGCACCATTCCAATGGATGAAGCTCAAAATATGGGTGCCAAAGCATTGTTTGGCGAAAAATATG
>DAOVJU010000008.1 GCA_030632095.1 Chlorobiota bacterium | reverse complement strand
GCATTTTTGTATTTTCTTTGGAATACCATCCCTGGCCATCAATTACAGTAACACCCCGGTTTAATTCTCTTGTTATCCTTTCAGCAATTATTTCATAACATTTAGAAAAAACAAATATCTGAACAGATTGTTTTGATCCGGATAATACCAAATCAACAGTATAAGCTAAAACTGCCATGCAAACGAAGCCGTATACTATCTTTTCCAGTGACATAAAAACAATATATGATGAAGAAATGATAAAAAAGTCAGCGAACAAAATAGTTTTTCCCGGACTTATATTTTTGTATTTATTAACAATCATGGCAATAATGTCTGTTCCGCCTGTACTTCCCCCGCGGGTAAAAACAAATCCAACGCCGGCGCCGGCCATTACAGCCCCTATGATAGTTGCCATAAAATCCTCATTTACTATTGGCTCTTTAATTAAATACTGGAATAAGGCAAAAAAGCCGGTTAATACTATAACACTGTATATGGTTTTAATCCCAAACCCTTTTCCAAGGATTTTTATTCCAAGAAATATTAATATGGAATTAATTGCAAAAAAACTAACTGCAACCGGTAATCCTGAAGCATAAAATATTAAGGAAGCAATACCACTTATACCACCACCAACAATTTCAGAAGGGATCAAAAAAGCAGTCCAGCCCAGGGAATTTATCAGCAATCCCAGTGTAATGATTGTATAATCCTTGATAATCTTTTTTATCTTATTCTTATTCTTTCTCATTTTTCAAACTACAATATTTATAATCCGCTTTGGGACGATAATTATTTTCTTTGGAGTTTTACCTTCTAACCAACGTTGTGCATTGCCGTCAGTTAAAACCTTTTCTTCAATGGCTTTTTGATCCATATTTGTTGGTACTTCAAGTTTAAAACGCGTTTTACCATTAAAGGAAACCGGGTATGTAATCATATCCTCAACCAGGTAAGTATCATTCCATGCAGGGAATTTTGCATCAACAATGGTTGTATTATGGCCGCATAAACGCCATAATTCCTCCGTAATATGAGGTGCAAAAGGCGACAATAAAACGATTAATTGTTCAAGTATTTCTCGTTTGTTGCATTTTAAATCAGATAGTTCATTCACACAGATCATAAAAGCGCTTACGGTTGTATTAAATGAATACCGCTCAATATCCCCGGTCACTTTTTTAATTGTTTTATGAAGGGCCTTATATTCATCTAAAGTTGGTTTTTCATCACTCAAATAAATTTCACTTTGCTGATTTAAGAACAAACGCCAAAGCTTTTTCAGGAAACGGTAAACGCCATCAATTCCTTTGGTATCCCATGGTTTTGATTGTTCTAACGGGCCAAGGAACATTTCGTACAAACGTAAAGTATCTGCTCCGTATTGTTCAATTATACTATCCGGATTTACAACATTATAAAGTGATTTTGACATTTTTTCAACTGCATGCCCGCAATAATAATTTCCATCTTCTTCAAGGATAAATTCAGCATCTTTATTTTCAGGTCTCCAATTTTTAAAAGCTTCCAAATCTAAAATGTCATTTTCAACAATGTTAACATCAATATGAATTGGAGTTACATCGTACTCATCTTTCAGATTGTATGATACGTGTTTATTGGTGTTTTTTATTCGATATACAAAATTTGATCTTCCCTGTATCATTCCCTGGTTAATGAGCTTTTTAAAAGGTTCTTCTTTACAAACACATCCAAGGTCAAAAAGAAATTTATTCCAGAACCTTGAATAAATCAAATGTCCTGTAGCATGTTCGGTTCCACCAATATACAGATCAACATCCTGCCAGTAATCGTTAGCTTCCCTGGAAACAAGTTCATTGTTATTCCCGGCATCCATATAACGGAGATAATAAGCTGATGATCCTGCAAAACCAGGCATGGTACTTAATTCATAAGGATAACCATCTTTTGTTTGCCAGTCTTTTGCTCTTCCTAATGGCGGTTCACCTTTTTCTGTTGGTAAATACTTATCTACTTTAGGGAGTTCTAGTGGTAATTCATTAATATCAATGGTATACGGAATTTCATCTTTAAAATAAACAGGGAAAGGTTCTCCCCAATAGCGTTGTCGGCTAAAAATGGCATCATGCAAGCGATAGTTCACTTTTCTTGATCCTATTCCTTTTTCTTCCAAAGCCTGAATCATCTTTTCAATAGCTTCTGTTACATTCAAACTATTTAGAAAGCCTGAATTAACCAGAATACCTTCTTTTGCATCATAAGATTCTTCGGAAATATCCCCTCCTGAGACAACTTCTATTATTGGAATTTTATAATGTTTTGCAAAAGCATAATCCCGGCTATCATGTGCCGGAACAGCCATAATGGCACCTGTTCCATATCCGGCAAGCACGTAATCACTTATCCAGATTGGCATTTGTTCGCTTGTAAACGGATGAATGGCAAACGATCCTGTAAACTGGCCGCTAACAGTTTTTACATCGGTCATTCGTTCCCTTTCAGAACGTTTTTTAGTTTGTTCCAGATAGTAATCGACATCTTCCCGGTAATCATCGGTTGTTAGTTCATCAACCAGTTCACTTTCAGGGGCTAAAACCATGAAAGTTGATCCGAATAAAGTATCGGTCCTGGTTGTAAAAATCTGTATTTTAACATCCGAATTCAATACATCAAATATAATTTCACCACCTTCGGAGCGCCCGATCCAGTTTCGCTGCATTTCCTTTAACGATTCCGTCCAGTCTATCTTATCTAATCCCTCGAGCAAACGCTGGGCATATGCAGATACACGTAATTGCCATTGTTTCATTACTTTTTGTTCAACGGAATACCCACCACGAACCGAAACACCGTCTTTTACTTCATCGTTGGCCAGAACAGTTCCCAATTCAGGGCACCAGTTTACCATAGCATCGGCTAAATATGCAATTCTGTAATTCAACAAAATGGTTTGTTGCTGTTTTTCATCCCGGGAATTCCAATCATTAGCAGAAAAGGGATCAGTTGGAGAGCAACTTGCATGAACTTTTTGATTTCCATTTTTTTCGAATTCTTTTATCAATTGAACAATTGGTTCAGCTTTCCCGGTATCATTGTTATACCAATGCTTGAACATTTCAATAAAAGCCCATTGTGTCCATTTATAATAGTAAGGATCGCAAGTACGAACTTCACGGGTCCAGTCGTAAGAAAAGCCAATTCTGTCAAGCTGGCTTCTATATCTTTTGATGTTATTATCTGTTGTTATTGCCGGATGCTGGCCGGTTTGTAATGCATATTGTTCAGCCGGTAAGCCATAAGCATCGTAACCCATTGGGTGTAAAACATTAAATCCGTTAAGTCGTTTGTAACGGGTATAAATATCGGATGCAATATATCCTAAAGGATGCCCTACGTGCAATCCCGCTCCGGATGGATAAGGAAACATGTCGAGCACATAATATTTAGGTTTGCTATGATCAACCTTAACTTTATATGTTTTGTTTTCTTTCCAGTATTCCTGCCACTTTTTTTCTATTTCAGCGAAATTATACTCCATGATTTACAAAGCATTCAAAATGATTTAATTCAAGCGGCGAAATTAGTTAAAGAAAACGAATAAATCAATTGGCGGGAGCAACTATAAATAAATATATTGATTGCTAAATTGGGTCAATAAAAATATGTTTATAATCATGATACTAATTGGTATTATAGCAAAAGATGTAAAATAGAACAGGTGCAGGTCTTGTGTGTTTGACAGAGTTAGCAGGACTTGTGCGTTTCAGAATATAAATTGCAGAATAATAGGCACAAGGTCCTGCCAATACTCAAACCCATGCAGGAAGATTTGCGCCAATTGGTGAGCTTAACTCAAGTAGGATTGTTACCTTCCCATTTGTCACTTTCCATATTGGAATCTTCATATAATCTTGCTTCTTTAGCTAACTGCTTTATCATCAAGTTGTATTCTGATGGTAGTGGTTCTCCCCTTCTAATTATATATCCAATTTTTATATCTGAATGTGAAGGAAAGTGCTTTTTGGAAGAAATAACTTCGGCTCCAATATTTCTTATTTCTATAGCATTTAGTGCAGCTAATCCAAAATAACTCCTATCTGCTTGAGGATTTTGAATACTTTTACCATGTTGTTTGCAAAAATCGGCAGAACTGTGATCAATCCTTATCGTTGATACTTCATCTATGTCAGGTGGTGATTTAAAAGCATTGGGTTTTAATTTACTGTTTCCTTTCAAATTCATTCGTGAGAAAATAACACGAATTATCCGCTCTGTGTTATCTATTAAATCAGGAATATTATCAATTGATTTTTTTTTACAATTGACTAATTTGCTTAGATAAGATTTTAATTTCTTTTTCGCCAAATTGTATATCATTAAAGAACTGGGGTTCTTGAGAGTTTAATTTAATAAAATATGAAAATGATTTATTTCCCATTTCCAATGAAATGATTTCATCTGCTTCATTTTCCCATTCAAATGAAACTGTCCCATTAGGGTTAGGATAAATATCTTTTAAGTGTTTCAATTCTCTGTCTTCGATAAGATTTATAAGCTCTATTGCATTTGTAGAACTTTTCACTTCTAGAGGAATTGCATTATAACCATCCCAGTTGTTTACTAATGATTTAAAAGATAATATTTTTTCAAATAATTCAGATTTAGTATATCTAGCGATATGAATTTTAGCAAAATCAGTAATGAAATTTTGATAAGGGCAATCTACTAATTTTGAATATTTTTTTACAAATTCAATTTGATCTTTATCTGGTGAAAAATCTATATTAATTGCTGCTTGTGCATCAGTAAGACCTGCTATTGCTAGTGCACTTATTGCGACTACTTTTGGTTTTAACAAACCACGTTTAATATTTGATTCACTTAATCTTGAGTTTTCTGTAAAATCAGCATTTTTCTCTACAATTAAATTAAGCTCTTCAGATGTATAATCGTTATTCATCAAATATTTTTCCATATTATTTTTGTAGCTCATTGATTGCCTCCTCACTTAATGACCATGTGAAAATATTAAATATTTCTGTATTAATCTCTCTAAATAATTCGACACCAGTGTTTTTATCTAAATTACCTACCTTAAAAAGATCTATATCAATAATAATTTGTCCTTTTTTTGTTTTTATATCAGGAACTAATAAGCCATACCGTAAATTTAATCTTGAATCGTTTTTGACAAAATTAATTGTATGTAGATTTTGATTTATATAATTTGTGCTAGGAAAATAAGAAACATTTGATAACAAATCTTGATTGAGTATATAACCTAATAAATCCATTGGACAATTTTCATCCGTATCAGGCATCCTAAAGTCAATAACATTAATTTTACGAATTGCTAATCTGGTAAAGTGATCTATTTTACAAGTATCTATAATTTCATTTAATTTATTTATTTCATGTAAAAAGGTTTCAAAATTTGAATAAGAATTACCAGAAATCGTAAATGTAATAGTGTCAATAGTAATAGAAAGAACCTTTTGTCCATCCTTTGATTTTAGTTCATAGCCATTTTCTTGGTCTGATATTGATTGAACAATAGGTGTCTGATCAACTTTAAATGCAATACCAAATCCTTGCGATTTTAGAACTTGTGTCCTTGGTAATGTGTCGACAAATTTTTTAATTATTTCATCTTTATTTTCAAGAATCAAATTATTAGGCTGAAATCTAACTTGAAAAATAACTGATTTTAAATAATTCCTTTTAAACTTTGTCAGTAGTGTTCTGTCTGTTTTGGGAAAATCAAACATAATATTTGTTTGCGGTAAAATTAATTACATATTCTAAATTAAGAAATATTTCTTTTTAATATTCTTTTTGAAGGCTTTTTATTCATTGATTAACTTTTATTAACACATAAGAATAAAGTTTTGACCAAATCCTGAAAAAGGAAAACAATTGCAAATTATAACTTACAAATTTAATTATCAAAATTAATATTAAACTCGACCTATAACTTAACAAAAAAAGATACCTGAAATTAGTGTCTTCAAACATCTTTTTATTTTAAAAATGCCCCTGCAAGTATTTTTTACACTTCTCTTATTTACTTCAATTTACCCTCTTTTATAGAGCCTAATTAATAAAATTAAATATAAACCTCATTCTGTAAAATTGTATCTATGAAGATAGAATACAATTTTCATTATTGACAGTATTTTAAAATTTGGGTTTCATATTTCCAATAAATAAAAAAGTGTTGTAAAAATGGTCAAAGAATGTTCGTTTTCTTACAAGTACTAGTTAAAAAGAGATTATATCGAGTTATTTTTAATGCTTTGCAGTTAACCAGTCAGCATACTGAGAAATTCGAGTGGACAAATAGTACGGTAAATTTAAAAGCGTATAAGGCTTACCACCAGGAGTAGAAACGTTTTCAACGCTTAATTTATTTGAAAGTAAACGTATAGCATAATGATGATTAGTCCGCTCAATAAACTGATGGAGTGACCGCAACCTTCCATGTGAACCGGACTTAACTTCAATAGGAATCAAATATTGTTCATGCTGATATATAATATCTACTTCTGCGGTGCTATTCGCTTTTTCACGAACCCAAAAATGTAGTTTGTTATCCAGTGAAGAGTTTTGTGATTGAATTTGTTGATACACAATATGCTGTATGATCTTTCCTCTGTAAAAATCACATAAATTATTTAATCCAATTAACTTCGACTGAATCCCCAGGACATAATTTAGTAAACCGGTATCTAAGAATTGCAACCTGGGCTTTCTAGTAAAATCAATTTCCTGCGGAGGTTGAATACTTATAGTTGGGTAAACCAGTTGAATTAACCTTGACTTGTCTAATGAACGCAAGGCTTCTCCAACTTCTCTGTTTTTATAGTTAGAGTTTCCAAAACCTGACATAGTGATTCGGTCTTTTTCGTGGGCTGCAGTATCAATTATATGCCGGAGTACTTTTTTTTCAGAATTATTTCGTCCGTATTTTTCGACATCGTCTTTATAAGTCTGCCAGATTTCACTATAAACCTCTTTTAGGTTTGTAAAAGTATTGGTTTCAATATAGGTTTTTATTACTTCCGGCATACCACCAATTATCAAATATTCATGAAAAAGCTTTAACACAATTTCATGAGAGAATTCTTTAATTGGAATTTCATCGAACAGCCTTAGTACCTGTTCATTTCCTTTTGCTCGTAAAAACTCTTCGAAATCAAAAGGATGCAACACCAATTGTTGTATTCTTCCAACCGGAAAGGATGAGATATTTTTTATAACATGCTCCAGTAAAGAACCGGCACAAACAACATGTAATTCCGGGAAATCTTCATAAAAAAAGCGAAGGAGTTTTATTGCTTTGGGAGATTCCTGTATTTCATCAATAAAAAGAAGCAGAGAATCTGAATTTATAGAAACATTTTTTTTTAACAGAACAGCTTCAATTATATCTTTGACATTGTCCAGTTCAAATAGCAATAAGTCTTCTTTTCGCTCAAGGTTTAGTTCAATAAAAGAATGGTATTCTTTAGCAAATTCCCTGATAATAGTAGATTTGCCAACTTGTCTTGCACCTCTTATTACTAAGGGTTTTCGTCGTTCAGAAATCTTCCAGTCTAATAATTGTTGGTATAATTTGCGTCGGTAAATCATAACTATGTATAAAATACAGGGTAAAGATAATAAATAATTGTATAAGATACAGGGTAAAACAAGATTGTTTTTGTATCAAATACCGGCTTAATCGATTCTTTTCAAATGTGTATTATTCGGCTAAATACTTTTTTTAGTAAAAAATTAGTATAATTTCGATATTTGGGTGGCGATGTTTTTGTGTTGTTTCAATTAAAAAGAGCAAGCTTTTTTGTTTTGCGTGCTTAATTGTTTTCAAATCGTTTTGATTCTCTAGTGGTTCTGGTAGATATTTTTAATCCAAAATTCAAAGAATGGATCATTAAATATTGATTGAGCACCTTGAAAGTCAATTATATCCTTGTTTTTAAGAATGCTTTTATTTTTTGTAACATTTCTTGGTGTCCCCAAATTGAATTTTTTCATTGTTTTAACGGAAGTAAATTGATTTTCTCCAGCAAGAATTGCTTTTAGCAGATTAATTTGTGTATTACTTAGATTTTCGAATGTTTCCTGGTAAAAAATGGAATTAGTACTTAAAACCATATTTATAGAATCAGTAATTATGGCTTCGTTAACATTAGATGCAGTTAAATTCCATATGTGATGGCAAAGCTGTTGTACATAGTAAGGATGATTTTTTGCTATATCTGTTATTTCTTTTGCTGTAGTTTCTGTAATTGATTTTTCGGTTTTTTCAAAAGATTCAATGATGTATTTAATCCAGTGATCTGTTGATATTCTTTCTAATATTATAATATCTCCAAAACGATAAAAAGACCTTGATTCAGTATTAAATATATCTAACATCATATGTTTTTTACTTCCATACAGGCAAAAAGATGTGTGCTGGAATAATTGCCAATATGAGCGTAATTCTTCTTCTAACTGTTTATATTTTTCCAGCTTAGAAATGTTTTGAAATTCATCTATACAAATTATTATTTTTATACCTTTTTTAAAAGCTATTTTTTCTGGTAAATTAATTATTTCATCTTTGGCTTTTATGGCTTCGTCCCAATTCAAACTTATTGTTAAATCAACCTGGGGGTCAATGCTATATGTGAAGTTTGGGATAATTTTCCTGAAAAAATCTTTACCTGCTTTTAAAAATTCTTCAGATTTACTAAGCGTAGCTTTTAAGACCTCTTGTAAATAAATTTTGAAAAACTCTTCTTCTGTGCGTATTCGGAAAAAATCGATAAATACAAATCTCATTTTCTTGTTTTCATACTTTAATGAGGCTTGTTTTATCAGTGATGATTTACCTATTCTTCTTGGAGAGAGTAATACAGTATTAATATTACTTTGAAAATTATTTTTCAAACGTTTTAATTCAATTTCACGGTTAACAAATTTTTCTCCTAAAACTAAATTTCCAAATTGGAATGGTGATATTATACTCATGATTATTATACTTGCTGGTATTATACCCAAAGGTATAAAAATATTTTATAAATAATATAGATTTGAATATTTAATCTACAATATCGCAGTTTACTTAAAATTTTATATAGTCAGAAATAAAAAAAGCACTCATTTTGAGTGCTTTTAATTCTGGTGACCCCGGCAGGACTCAAACCTGCAACCATCAGAGCCGAAATCTGATATTCTATTCAGTTGAACTACGGGGCCAAAATAGGATAGCAAAGTTATAATTTATTCAATAAATTTAATTGCATGTGCAAAAAAAAACCGGATACTGCTTTTGCAAAACCCGGTTTTTTACACGATTTTAAGTCTGTTTTACTTATCGTTTTCTTCCTTTTTGCTCGATTTAAGAAGTAAAAGTTCATTTACAACAACTTCGGTTATATATTTCTTATTTCCATTTTTATCTTCATAAGAACGGGAAGTAAGTTTACCTTCAATAGCAACTTCGTTACCTTTTTTAAGGATTTTTTCAGCAATTTTAGCAGTATTATTCCATGCAACAAGCTTATGCCATTGTGTTTCGGTTTCATAATCACCATTTTCCTTTTTATAAACTTCTTTTGTTGCCAATGAAAAGTTTGCTTTGGTTTTTCCACTGTCGAAAGTAATTACTTCAGGATCTCCACCCAGATTTCCGATTAACTGTACTCTGTTTCTTAATGTGTTCATTTTTGTAAAATTTAATTGTTAATAATATGATTAGTTAATATTTAAAGTGCCTTAAATACTTGGAGTACTTAAAGTACTTAGAGTTGTTTAAATTTTAGTTTCATGCTAATAGAAGTGAAAATTGCAAGTATCTCGTTAGATTCCTTTAAAATCAGTTTTAATTTTTCAAAATTAACTTGATTTAATTCGAAGATAATCTCAAGCCAATAAATTGTTTCGCTTGCTTCACTTTCACAAATTCTAATTCTATTAATAAAATCTGCTTTACTTCTTGACCGGTTAGCTTCTCTGTAATTCGCTCCTATACTTGTGCCTGATTTTGTAATTTGATTTTTTATTACTTTATATTCAGATGTGTATGGTAAGGATGCTGATAATTTAATAATGCTAATTGCAAACTTTTTTGTTCTGCTTTCTAATTGTTTGCCAAATTCTTTATTATCCATTTTTCGTAAATTTTAAGTACTCTAAGTATTCTAGTTCACTTTAAGTACTGTTTGTTTAAATTTCTTCGACAAATGTATGGGAGGTAGAAAAGCCGATTCGGTTTATAAGTGATTATAGCCGATTATTATCCGATTATAACCGGTTAAATTTAAATACACATATAAATATCAGTAGTTCAGGAAGTTAAAACAGGAAGAATAAGGCGGGAAAATTCGAGATTTATGAAAATTTTCAAATAAATTCTAAAGAGTTGAATAATTTCAGTTTCAATGTTCGATTCTTTCTAGTCCTTCATCCCTTGCAATTTTTAAAGCCTCATCAAATTCTGATTTTGTAATTGGCCTTGAAATGTTTTCAATTGCAGAAGCTTCATAGCACGGACGGTATTGAGCCATGATATTAACATAGGTCAGGGGAGAAATTTCCTTTGCAATAAATCGCATAATTGGTCGAATATCTGCTATATTATTAGGCATAACAAGATGCCGTATCATAAGTCCTTTATAAGCAATTTCTTCTTCATTCAGTTGTAAACGGCCAACTTGTTCATGCATTTCTTTTATTGCCAGTTTTGCTTTTTCCGGGTAATCTTTCGCATCACATGCTTCTTCTGAGGCTTTACTGTCCCAGAACTTAAAATCAGGCATGTAAATATCTACAATACCATCTAAAAGCCTGATGGTTTCTAAATTATCATATGCACTTGTATTATATACTAATGGAATATTTAAACCTTTTCTGGCTGCAATTTTAAGTCCTTCAAGGAACTGTGGTACAACATGTGATGGAGTTACAAGATTTATGTTATGACAACCCATATCTTGCAAATAAAGCATTATATCAGCCAGTTCGTAATCGGTAATTTCTTTACCGCTACCTAAATGACTGATATCAAAATTCTGACAGAAGTTACATAGCAAATTGCAATTTGAAAAAAAGATAGTTCCGGAACCACGCTGGCCAACCAAAGGGGCTTCCTCACCAAAATGTGGACCATAGCTGGCTATTTTAGCTCGTTTACCTGTATTGCAAGTTCCCAATTCATTATCGAGCCGGTTTACTTCGCAATTTCTTGGGCATAGAGTACATTTTTTAAGAATTTCATAAGCCTGGTCAATTTTGGAATCTATCTGCTTGTTTTCAAAAGCCAACAGGTAATTTGGAATTTGCTTTTCCATTTTCTAATGCATTATTTGCATTAAGAAATTTAAGGAAAAAGGCATTCATTTCAAAATATTTCATACATCTTTTAAGATTTTGATAACAAATAAGCATTTTATTTCTTTATACTTTTGATTCAAGTAAAAACCCTATACCTGTTATTAATATTAACGAATAATGAGACAACGTTTAATGAATGATCTAAAATGTGCTTTTGAACGAAGAGTTTTTAGAAGAGCTGTTTTTGTTGCAATTATTGTAGGAATTCTTTTAAATATGATAAACCAGGGAAGCAAAATAGTTGATTTGGAATTCGGTCAGATCAATTATTTAAAATTATGTTTAACATTTATGGTTCCTTACCTGGTATCTACTTATTCTTCTGTTTTAGCAAAACGAAATTTTATACCTGGAGAAATTTCAAATCTGGATATTCATTTGGAATGCCATACTTGTAAAGACACTGATATAAATTTGAAGAAATCTGAAATTATTCCGGAATGTAATACTTGTAGATCTGCAACCGACTGGAGAATTTCAAGAAAAAGCAGTACTGAACTTAAGCGTATGGAAGAAGAATTAAAATCAAGGGCTTTATTTATGGAGTTCAATCCGGCTCCTGTTATGCGTATTGATCCGGAAGGAAATATAATAGAATCAAATATTGCAGCAAATTCAATTTTTAAATCAAATGCATTAATAAATCAACAGGTAGCAGGTATTATGCCTGGAATAAAAGAAATAAATATTGCCAAGGTAATTGAAAACGAAGAGATACTGGACTTTGTTGAAAAGCTGGATCATAAACTTATACGAATTGAAGTAAGAGGTATTAAAGAATTGAATGTTTGCCAGCTTTATGGAGCAGATATATCAGAGATTTTGAAAACACAAAAAGATAATGCAAAATATATTACAGCAATAGAGCAATCTTATAACTCCATTATGATAACAGATATAAGAGGAAATATTGAGTTTGTAAATCAAGCGTTTGAAGAACAAACCGGATACAAAATCTCCGATGTTATTGGTAAAAATCCAAAGTTTCTAAAGTCCGGGAAAACGACACAGGAAGAATATAAAGAAATGTGGGAAACCATTACTTCAGGCAAAGTCTGGAAAGGCGAATTTCATAACCGTAAAAAAGATGGAAGTTTTTACTGGGAATTAGCTACAATTAGTCCTGTTCTGAATAATGAACAGGAAATCATTAGTTACCTGGCAGTAAAAGAAGATGTTACTGAACAAAAAGCCATGCAGGAAAAAATGAAATCAATGGCTATGTTTGCACGTTTGAATCCTGAACCTGTTTTCAGATTTAATGGACAGGGTACTATCCTTCAGTCAAATCCGGCAGCAAATGAAGCATTTCATCTGGAAAATCTTGAAGGAAAAAACATCACTGAGATTCTTTATGAAATAAGACAGATTAATATTGTTGAATTCATCGGGCATTCGAAGATTACTACGATAACAGAAACTATTGAAGATAAAATATTTCGCTTTATATTGCGTGGTTTATCTGATCTTGGAATTTGCCAGATCTATGGCTCTGATATAACAGAAAGAGTAAAACAACAGGAAAAAATACTTGAACAAAAAAGGAATATTACAAAGAGTATTGAATATGCTTCAAGAATACAAAACGCAGTACTGCCTCCGGTAAATTTAATTAATAGAGTACTTCCTGAAAACTTCATAATATTTAAGCCAAGAGATATTGTTAGTGGAGACTTTTACTGGATGTCTCAAAAAGATAAAAAAGTTATTTTAGTTGCGGCTGATTGTACCGGACATGGAGTTCCGGGAGCTTTTATGAGTATGTTAGGAATATCTTTTCTAAATGAAATTGTAAGCAGACAGGATGTTTTACATGCAAATGAAATACTGAATCAATTGAGGACAAGTGTTAAAAATACACTTATGCAAACCGGCAAAGATGGCGAAGCCAAAGACGGTATGGATATAGCACTTTGCATACTTGATTTTGAAAATTATACCATACAATATGCAGGGGCTTATAATCCGCTTTATTTATACAGAAACAATGAATTAATTGAAACCAAAGCTGATAAAATGCCAATTGGTATTTATGTCAGGGAGAAAGAAAGCTTTACAAATCATGAGTTTAAAATGGAAATAGGAGAGACGTACTATATTTTCTCAGATGGTTTTGTTGATCAGTTTGGTGGCGAAAAAGAACAAAAGTATAAATCGGTTAATTTCAAGCAATTATTGCAAAAAATACATCAAAAACCTTTAATTAAACAAAAGGAAATTCTCGAAAAAGAATTCATTGACTGGAAAAGAGAACTAGAACAAATAGATGATATATTGGTAATAGGATTTAGGATAACGTGATTACTTTATATAAATACTGTCATAGGTTTATATTAGATTATTTGTTCTCCTTTTCTTAAATTCAATTAAAAAATAAAAAAAATAAAATTTTTTTCTTAAAATCCTGTTCTGATAGAAACCTGTCTGTTTTAAATCTTACTAATGCAATAGCTTTTACATCTTTTGATATGGATAAAGTATTTTCATCAAAATACCAGTCTTCTAAAAAAATGATGGAATAAAAGTATTTTGCAAGTATGCTTGGAGTAAAAGGTTCTCCAATTATTTCTTCAATTTGTTGAATTGTCAGCTTCCTTTTTGATTGGTCTACAATATAAATTGGGTCATATGCATTTATTTTTCCAGAATTTATATTTTCAACTAAATAACTGGTTAGCATATTTTTATCAAACCCAACCATAATATTAGGATACATATTTTCGAGAGCATGTTCATAAATAATATTTGAAGCTACAATATCCCCTTTTTTCTTTTGATCAGGGTACAAATAAAATACTTGTCTTTTTAAAAGATCACCATTTCTGAACCAGGTACGAATAGGAATCCATCCATGAACTTCTTTCATAAAACGGAATTTGTTTTTATCTAAAACCCACGTTTCATAGAATGATATTTCTTTTAAATCTTCATACTTAATTGTACTATCAGTCCAATCCATATAACGGTTGATTCTTTCAACTTCAATTTTTTCCATACTGTTAATGGTATCTCCAAATCTGCCATTTGGAATATATGCATTTACTTTATTTGAAAGTACATTATTGAATGTCTGGCTAAACAACTTTTCTGTATCTAAACCTGAAACCCATGAAGGATTGTATTTATTTTCAAGTTTAACTACGTGCCATATTTTAACTTTTTCGGCTAACAAAGCATTATTAGAAGGTTCAATTCTTTTGCAACTGTTTATTAGAGCAGCGCATATTAATAATATTAGTATACTTTTCATTTTTCACGATAATTTGTTAGAAAATAAATGGATTTATTTGTAATTCTGACTCCACAGTCTTGTATATGATACCATCACAATTTTCACATATTATGTTTTGAAAATAATTCCCCGAAAGTTTTTCTTCAATTTCAAGTAATTTCAATCTTTTTTCATACTCGCTAAGATGAATATGATCATTTTGAAATGATCTTTGATGTGAATCGTATGTAACAAAATAGAATATGGAGAATATTGATATCCCAATTAAGAAAATTGCTGCATATTTAATGCTTATAAGAAGAATTCTTTTTTTTCTCTTTTGAGACAAAATATTCCAGGATTTTTCTTTATTCCAATTAAGGAAAGAAGGAACGTCAGAGCCTTTTTCTATACCAACTTTTAAAATTATATCTATATTCTTTTTATCCATAACTGAATTCACCAGTTTTGAGTTTTCGCCTTAATTCTTTCCGGGCTTTGGTTAATTGTGATCTTGAAGTGCTTTCACTAATATTTAGCATTTCTGCAATTTCCTTATGTTTAAATCCTTCTATAGCGTATAGATTGAATATTGTCCGGTAACCTATGGCTAATTCGTTTATTAATTTATAATAGTCTTCAGATTCAAGTTTCGAATAAATGTTCTCATCAGATTCAATTTGTTTAAGCTTATCCAGTGAAACATTCTTGAAATTTGTCCGTCTTCTGATATGCATTAAGCATTCATTGATCATTATTGATCTGATCCAATTACCTAAGCTATTTTCGTTTTTAAGTTTATTCATATTGTTAAATACTTTTATAAAACCATTGTGCAGTACTTCTTCAGCATCTTGTAAGTTGCCAATATATCTGAAACACAGACTCATCATTTTATCTGCATATTGTATATATAGTGATTTTTCAAAAAGTCGTTTCGATTTCAAAGTTCTAATGTTCATATAATAACTTTCTATTAATATAGATGCAGATTTAAAAGAAAGCGCTGTCTGTAATTAAAAATTACAGAATAATAAAGATACGAGAATTCAGCTTTTGCTTATTTAGAATTATAAATTAAAGATTTGATTGTTTTTAAAAGAGCAAGAAATCTACAACAAAAAAAGGCAACGTTTTGCGTTGCCTTTTTAATTATCTGCTAACCCAATCTAATCAACCAACAAATTAACTATTAACCAAAAATCTACTATGAAAAAACTTGTTACTTACTATTAGCCTTTAATTGCTTTCCCTTATTTTGGGTGCGCAGAGGTGAATGTAATTTCTTAATATTCCAAATATTTTTGAAATAATAATAATAAAATTTCATAAACCGCTAAAAAGCTAAAAATCAATGGCTTAATCTAACTCTAATTTGTATCTACAATAAAGCTAACGATTTTTTGTATTATTTATTATAAAAAAACTGTTAAAATTTCGTCAGATTTATGAAAGAATAATTATAAAATTGCCCTAAAACGTTTGCAATAAGGAATTGCAGTTATATAAAAAATTTCAGAAAATGGGCGTTCTTCATATTGCGGTTTACAATTCAGATTAAATGCAATAATTTAATGAAATATGTTAATTACATGAAACTGGAAATTAGAAATTTGGTTATATATACCAAACCATCTTCCCAAATTTCAAGTTTCTAATTTCAAATTTTTAACTATGAATTTTTACAAGTATAAATACAAAAAGTGTTAACCCTGTGAAATAGTATAACTTTTATTTAACAGGGTTAACTACTTTTTATGGTTTTTGAAAAATGCCTTTTTTTCAATAAAAAATTATCGGTAAAGAAGAAATAGAATAAAAGGAACAATTATGCCTAAGCTGGTCAGCCAGGCGCCTCTTCCTGTTATTCCTTTTTTACCTTTTAAAATGAACAAACCTGTAATGGCTAGCAAAACTAAAGATCCTGAAAAAATATCAGAAAACCATGTCCATAGTTTCTTAGGTTTATCGTAATGAAGAAAATTGAATTCATATAATATTGGCCGTTTCCTGATTTTTTCAAGTTGCCCGTATTTAGTGTTTGTATTAAATATAATTGATCCGTTTTTAATAAAAATCTTTAGAGTTGTATCATTGGGAAAATAGTATTTTTTTAAATTTTTTGTTTCACCAATATCTTCTAAGATAGACAATACGGTTTTTCTATTTACTTCATTTTTTGAAATATTTTTTTGAGTATAATATTTTTTTGTTATTACAACATAATTGGGGTTCCAATCTTCCAGGTGATTCAATGCAATACCAGAAAATCCATATATTATTGACATTCCAAAAAAGAAATAACCAAAGTCACGATGTAATATCCTATTCCATTTTCGCCATTTAAATGCCATTGGTCTAATATTTGAAATTATAAAGGCCAGGATACTTTCCTGACCTTACAAGTTTATGTAATATTTATTTACTGATCCTATTCTACAGTTGTCTGCTCTGTTGTATCGGTAGCTTCGGTTTCATCAAGTACTTCATAGTTAACACATTCAACAGAAAAATTAGATAAATATCCTTTTTCGCTTTCTTCAATTTTCTTTCTTATTTTCTCGATCTTTTCCAAATCAGCTTTTGTTTTATCATGGCCCATTTCATCTCCATGATGATCACCGTCATGATATTCACCTTCATGTTTATGGTCGCCTTCATGATGTTCAACTTCTTCGGCTTCTCCTTCTTCAGCTTCTCCTTCTTCAGCTTTCTTTGCAATTTCAGCTTCCCATTCTGCGAGATAAGTTTCATCAATGCGTTGCTCTCTGACAATCCCTTCAACTTTAATGGTGCTTCCTTC
>DAOVJU010000086.1 GCA_030632095.1 Chlorobiota bacterium | reverse complement strand
ATAGGACTGAGATGATTAATTATGATTGGGATTCTGAAATCAATGACTGGGTTGGATGTTGGAAAGATGTATATTCCTATGATGCAAATGGAAATATGACTGAGAAGATTTGTTACGATTGGAATTCTGAAATCAATGACTGGGTTGAAGATTCTAAATATGTATATTCCTATGATGCGAATGGAAATATGACTGAAGAGATTAGTTATGATTGGGATTCTGAAATCAATGACTGGGTTGGATATTGGAAAGGAGTATATTCCTATGATGTAAATGGAAATATGACTGAGAAGATTTATTATGATTGGGATTCTGAAATCAATGACTGGGTTGGATATTGTAAATGTGTATATTCCTATGATGTGAATGGAAATATGATTGAGTATATTTGGTATAATTGGGATTCTGAAATCAATAACTGGGTTGGATATCGGAAATATGTATATTCCTATGATGCGAGTGGAAATATGACTGAGGAAATTAAATATTACTGGAATTCAGAAATCAATGACTGGATTGGATCTTGGAAATACGTATTTTCCTATGATGCAAATGGAAATATGATTGAAGTGATTGAGTATGACTGGGATTCAGAAATCAATGACTGGGTTGAAGATTGGAAAGATGTATATTCCTATGATGCGAATGGAAATATGACTGAGATGATTAAATATTACTGGGATTCAGAAATCAATGACTGGGTTGGATTTTGGAAATTTGTTTATTATTGGTCATTATTTGTTGAAATTGATGAAATTTCTGAATCAGAAACCTTTAGAGTATATCCAAATCCAAGTACAGGAAATATAAATTTTACCAGTGATAAATTACTTAACCAAGATTTTAATCTTGAATTAATAAATCTTAATGGCCAGGTAATTTACAGCGATTACTTTAATTCATTAAATGCAAATTATACCATTGATTTACCTGATATCTCAAAAGGAATGTACCTTTTAAGAATTCAAAGTAACGATTTTGTTAAAGTTGACAAATTAGTAATTGAATAATTGATATATATCGATATGAAACAGGTTTACTCACAAAATTATTTATTAATTAATCAATTTATTAACCTGAATTTATCTGTTATAAAACCCACATGTTAAATAAATTTAACTCAAAGAAAGGATGAAACAATACAAATACATTTCTTTATTAATATCTGTTTTAATTGCACTAACATCTTATTCACAGCAAAACTTCTTCCAGCGGGGAATGGCATCTTATTATGCCGATAAATTTGAGGGGCGCATTACAGCAAGTGGAGAAATATATACGCAAACAAAACTCACTGCTGCACATCAAGAACTTCCATTTGGTACATTTGTAAAGGTAACAAATCTTGATAATGGCAATTCTGTAGTTGTTTTGGTGAATGACAGAGGGCCATATATTGGCAACCGGATAATTGATATTTCAAAAAAAGCTGCTGTAAAACTCGATTTTGTTGAAAAAGGTTTAACTGAAGTAAGCATTGAAGTAGTTGAACAAGGAAACGGAGCAGATAAATTAACAGATATTCTCAATACTGATAATAAAAAAACAAAGGGAGAATACTATAAATTAAGAACATCGAAATACCAACCTTCAGGATATGGTGTTCAAATAGCAAGCTATGCCGAAATTGCCAATCTTATGCGAATAGCTGATAATATTAACCGTTCAATGAAAAAAGAACTAACAATACAAGTAGTTAATTATCAAAACAGTAAAGCATATCGCATAATAATTGGAAATTTTAAATCAAAAGAAGAAGCAAATAAATACAAAACATCATTACAAAAAGATTATCATGATTGTTTTGTTGTTAGTTTTTAATAAGTATATATAATTTGACAGTAAGAAGACAGCATAAGAACATAGTTGTATACTTAGTTGTATTAAGCATATTTATATTCTTTCATACAGATATAATTCATGCCCAGGAGAATCTCTTATTAGGAAATATTGATACACTTACTTTAAAAAAAGGAGATAAATTAATATTAACTGACACGAATTTTGTATTTACTAATGATACAATAATATACGTTCCCTCAAGCACAAAATATCGAATTAAGAAAAATCCTGAAACTAAATCTGAAGAATTTTATAAAAAAATTGAGCAAAAATCAAGTGGTAAAAAATGGTCTGCGGAAATATACCGACTAGTCTTTAAGACTCCTTCTTCCTCAAAAAAACAAATTAAAATTGTAGATAAAAACACTGAGTTGCAATATTCAAAGTATAGTGGATATTACATTAAATCAATTCGTATTAAAAAAATAGATGTGTTTGGCCCTTCGGTTTTTGATACAAATCTCGTTGCAGAAACCTGGATAACAAGAAATATAAACAATTTTCACATAAACACCAGAATCAGCATAATTCAAAAATCACTGCTATTTAGTGAAGGTGCCCCATTAGAGCCAATTGATATTTATGATAGTGAACGTATTATCAGAAGCCTGCCCTATATTCATGATGTTAAAATAATTGTTAACCCTGATGTAAGTGGAAATTATGTCAATATTATCGTGGTAACTCAAGATGTTTGGACCCTTGGTGTTGAGATTGAAATGACAGAATTAAATTCAGCAAAATTTGATGTCTATGATAAGAACATTGCCGGTATAGGGCATCAACTTAACAATACGATTTATTATGATTCGCAAGATGATTCCTATAATGGGTATAACGGTTACTATAGAATAAAGAATCAATTCGGTCAGTTTATCAATAGTGAATTGAATTATTATAACCGTAAGGATGTTGAAACAGTAAAACTATCCGCTTCACGAGATTTTGTTTCTCCACAAATAAAATATGCCGGTGGGATCATACTTGAGCAAACCGGATTACCTCCAGTTATATTAACTTCAAGGGAAAAATCAATAATTGAAGCAAATATTAAATATAATTACACCGATGTTTGGATTGCCAGAGGTGTTGATTTGAAAAGAAAAACATTTAAAAATCCACGTGTTACAAGAATAATTGTTGGTGGAAGAATTATTAAAAAAAACTTTTTAGACAGGCCGCAAGTTTCTCCGGACTCAAATAGCACTTATTATAATTATACGCATTTTCTTGGAAATATTGGATTCTCAAAAAGAAACTATTACAAAAGTAATCTTATATATAATTACGGTAGAACAGAGGATATTCCGAATGGATATAAAGTTAATTTCATTTTAGGGACCTCTATAGATGATTTCTATGAAAAAATTTACACAGGAATTAGCTTATCAAGTGGTAATTACATCAATAATTTTGGATATTATTATACTAACCTCGCTGTTGGCGGGTTTATTAGTAACCGGCAAATGCAACAAGGAATATTAGACCTAAAATTTAATTATTTTACACCTTTGCAAAAACTTGGTAATTATTCTGTTAGAAATTTTATAAACACAAATTTAACGTACGGAATAAATAGATCATCCTCAGATTTATTAAATATTAACAAAACAAACGGCATACGTGATTTTGTTGTAGATACACTCACAGGAACAAACAGATTTAAGGTATCAATTGAAGCTTTAAATTTTACACCATTACATATTTTAGGGTTCCGGTTCGTTTTTTTCGGATTTGTTGATATTGCAACAATTGGAAATACCTCTGGCTTCTTATTTACAAATAAATATTATTCAGGCCTTGGACTAGGATTTAGGATTCGTAATGATAATTTAGTGTTCAGGACATTTGAGATAAAATTTGTTTATTTTCCTGAATTACCGGCTGACAGGCCTCAAAGTATTTTTTATTTCTCTAATGAAAAGCAAATTGATTTTTACGATTTCTCTGTTGCTGCTCCAGGTTTCTTTACATATGATTAATATTTGACCTTGGTATTAACCTGAGTTCGATATAAAATTATTATAACAAATCGCAAATTTATTCTATAAAATGCAGAGTAATGCTTTCTAAAAAGGTTCAAAACTTGTCATTTCGAATGAAATGAGAAATCTCAACGTTCTGGAAATCAGCAACTTGGCGATCTGAAGATTTCTCCCTGACGGTCGAAATGACACTTATTAGACAGCCTCATTTCACCGGGTAAACTTTTAATTCATTATACCAGGCTATTTCAATGAAATATTTTAAACAGACTATTTTGCTTTTTCAGCTTTTGCAATTTGCTTCTGAGCAAATTTTGTATATTTTTTCCGGATTTCTTTACATAATGGAGCTTTAATACATTCCGGATTTCCTCTATTCATTATTTCATTTAATTTCATTGAGATAGTACATTTTTCTGACTCACAATATCTTGTTAATATACTCGGACCATTTGATGTCATTTTTACTTTCCCATCATCCGTTACTTTGTAGTAATAATGTGATACAGCCACACTAAAAATATAGTAAGGCGGACTGGTACTGCTTGTTACTGTATATGTTCCTTTTAAATTAACAATAACATAGAATTTATGACCTTGTTCTTTCCATTGCTTTTTATCTTTCGGACTGTTCTCTAATTGATAAAATGCTTTTGTATTAAAACCATCATTTAGCGTTGCAATAATAGTATCAAGTATCTCCTTAGTAAGTTTCTTTGGAAATTCTGCTTTGTTATCTTTTTCCGAATCTCCAACATGAGGACTTCGAGTTATCACTGAACTGTAATCTAAAGCTACAGGAATTGTTTCATATTTTGCAATTAATTCTGAAAGAAATTCCTTGTCTTTTGTAAAGCCTGATAAAAGAATTAATATTTCGTTATGCTCCTTTGGTGATAATTGCACCTGGGTTTTTAACTAAATCTTTAAATTTTCCCGATGGAGATTCAATGAATTCGCCCAATTTGTATTTGTCCCAGTTCTTATCTATTTTTTCAATTGTACTTTCTTCACTAGTAATAATATTTGGCCAATCCCGTTGAAAATTATCATTCTTAAACGTTTTACGTGTTCCATCAATTACAACCTGTGATAACACAGAACTATCAGGCGATGACAAAACAAATACATCCCTGCCGGGATCAATATTGTTTGCAGCTATCCATGTTGAAGTCATAATATCATTAACGTTAATTTCCTTGTCTACAACAACTAAAAACTTCACATTTTTCAAATCACTGGTATTAAAAAGCTTCGTTATAAAATCCTTTACTTTTAAATTCTCAGTTTTATTTATAGCAATAAAAGCAACAGAAATATTCTTGTTTAAAAGACTAGTATTAATATTTTGAATTTCCCTGTGCACTTTTAATATGCTTTTTACATCAACTGTAAATGTGTTTTTCTTTTGATTATGCTCATTAATTGTTAATTCTTCAGGATACTTTTTTGTTGCATCAATACACATTTTACCACCATAGGCCATTTTTGTTGCCGAATGGTCTAATATATCCAATGGGCCCATGCTAAAATGAATATCCCGGGCAGAAACAGTGTTCTCAGTAACAACCTTAGCCAATTCTGTATAATTATGAATATCCACATCACTATCAACAACAAGCAATGTTTTATTAAACATCATTTGTCCTGCACCCCAAAGCGCATTCATTACTTTTAAAGCCTGGCCGGGAAAAGTCTTATTTATTTTTACAACAGTTAAATTATGTGCAACACCAGCGGCCGGAATTTCCATATCAATAAGTTCAGGCAATATGGTTAATCGTATCGGGGCCAGGAAAATACGTTCTGTTGCTTTTGCAATATAAGCATCCTCCTGTGGCGGGATCCCAACTATTGTAGTTGGATAAATGGCATCTTTACGATGGCTTATACAGGTAACATGAAATTTCGGGAACCAGTCTGCAAGTGAATAAAACCCCGTATGATCCCCAAATGGCCCTTCCCAAATAAAATCTTCATTTGGGTCAACATATCCCTCGATAATAAAATCTGCATCAGCAGGAACTTCTATGTCCTGGGTTAAACATTTTACCAGTTCAACTTTTTTCTTTCTGAGAAAGCCTGCAAGCATATATTCATCAAAATTATCCGGAACCGGAGCTGTTGCAGCATATGTATAAACCGGATCACCACCAATAGCAACTGCAATTGGCATTTTTTTACTGAGTTTTTTATATTCTTTAAAATGCCTTGCCCCTACTTTATGCCTGTGCCAATGCATGGCTGTTAAATCAGGTTTAAAAACCTGCATCCTGTACATTCCAACATTCCTGATCTTTGTAACCGGATCAGTGGTATGCACCAATGGAAATGTAATAAACCTGCCACCGTCGGCAGGCCAGCATTTTAAAATAGGCAACTTGTATAAATCAGGTTTTTTCATTACAACTTGCTGGCATTTCCCTTTTCCTGAAACAGAAGCTGGCATCCATGATGATATTTGTCTCAATTTTGGCAGCAGTTGTAATTTCTCAAAAAACCCTTGTTTTGGTGAAACCAGTTTATGAAATAAATGCTCAATATCTTTTCCAATATCGTCAAGATCGGTTACTCCTAATGCCATGCAAATGCGTTTTATTGAGCCTAAAGAATTAATCAGAACAGGAAATTCTGTTCCTGTATTCTCAAAGATCAATGCTTTCCCTCCATCATTAAGTTTCGAAAAACGATCGGTTATTTCAGTTATTTCTAAGACAGGATCAACAAATTCTTTTATTCTTATTAATTCATTATGTTTATCTAAAACATCAATAAAATGATGTAAATCTTTATATGCCATATCATATTTTTATGCAATAATATATAAAAAGATTAGATAAATAATATTAGGAGTTTTATTAAGTTTAATATGGTTTAATTATATCAGTGTTTATTTAACATTTTTACTTTACTCATGCAACCAATTCATATTTTATCTCATCTTAAGAAGTAAATAACAAATATTTTTGACAATGAAAAAAATAATAATTCCACTTATTTCAATTCTTATTATTAGTTGCAGTAAAAAAGACGATATTCAATCTGCTTCTTTTTATGAATATAAAGAAATTCAACTCTCTCAAACGCAAAAAAGTTTGATAGAATCAAGTAATTATTTTGGTTTCAACTTGTTTAATGAACTTAATACAATTGTTGATGATGAATCTAATTTATTCATATCGCCTTTAAGCATTT
Organism: Chlorobiota bacterium; assembly: GCA_030632095.1. Taxonomy (GTDB): domain Bacteria; phylum Bacteroidota; class Bacteroidia; order Bacteroidales; family B39-G9; genus JAADFW01. Next base: position 2,718 of record DAOVJU010000086.1, on the reverse strand, counting down.
CCTGCGCATTAACAATGACTTATAATGGTGCAGACGGAGAGACTAAAGATGAAATGAAAGCAGTTCTTGGTTTTGGTGATCTAACTGACGAGGAAATAAATACATCGTTTAAAAATCTAATTTCAAGTCTTTTAACTGTTGACCCAAGCACTATTATGAACATTGCCAATTCAATCTGGTATAAAGAATCGTATGAGGAATATATTGAGCAGGACTTTATTAATACAAATCAGAACTATTTTAATGCAGAAGTTGAAGCCCTTGATTTTGGTTTACCTGAAGCAGTTGATATTATAAACACCTGGATTGAAACAGAAACCAATGGTTTAATTACAGAAATGCTCTACCAGATTCCTGTTGATGCCGTTATGTACCTTATAAATGCAATTTATTTTAAAGGTACCTGGGTATATCAGTTTGATCCTGAAAAAACTGTAAATATGTCTTTTTATTTATCTGATGGAAATAATATTAATATTCCAACCATGATTCAGGAAGCTACATTTAAATATGCCATGAAAGAAAATTTCAGCATTATTGACTTACCATATGGCTCTACAAATTTCAGTATGCTTATATTATTACCAAATGAAGGTTTTTCAAGTAATGATATTATAACAGACCTCAACGAAACAAATTGGGATAGCTGGATAAATGATCTGGTTGAAACAGAAAACATTCAACTAAGGCTGCCCAAATTTAAAACAGGTTTCAAAGCACTATTGAATAATCCCTTAATAAGTTTAGGAATTGAAAAAGCCTTTTCAGGAGCAGCCGATTTTTCAAATATCAGCGAGGTTCTCGATTTATATATCAGCAGGGTAATTCATCAGTCGTTTATTGAAGTAAACGAAGAAGGAACTGAAGCAGCGGCAGCTACAATTGTTGAAATAATTGAAATAGTATCCATGCCTGATATGATATATTTTAATGTAAATAAACCATTTATATTTGCAATTAAAGAACGTTCATCCAACACAATACTATTTATTGGTGAAATTGTTGATCCGTCACAAGAATAAGTCTGGGTAAATTTTCTTTTTATTTTTATGGCTGGGAATAATATTGTTCCTGGTTTTTTTGCCAACTTGCCTGCCCTAAACATTAAAAAAAGATAAATCGTACTATGAAAGATGTTGATGTTAAAAAGCATATACCGGGACAATGCGCTTATATTTTATAATCTCCCTCTTTCCGCTGCCCAAACCAGTGCGCTTGCACCAAGAATAGCAGCATTACTACCTTTAAGCTGAGAGGGCAAAATTTGTACTTTATCTCTATAAATGTTGAGAAGATTGGCCTCCATTGATTCTTTTACCGGTTTTAATAATAAATCTTTAGCATTGGCAAGGCCGCCAAAAAGAAAAATAGCTTCAGGGCTCGTATACGCCACTGAATTTGCCAAAGCTTTTCCAAGAATTTTTGCAGTAAAATCAAATGCTTCCAATGATATTTTATCTCCTTTTTTTGCAGACTCATAAATTAGTCTTGAGTTAATATTTGCATTATCAAAATCTCTTAAAATACTTGCTTTATTAGTTTCTGCCAGTAACTCTATAACAGATCGTTTTATCCCACTGGCAGAAGCATAAGTTTCTAAACAACCTTTCCGGCCACAGCCACACTCTCTTCCATTTTCAATAACAATTGTATGTCCAATTTCTCCGGCAAAGCCATCATGGCCATAAATAAGTTTTCCATTAGAAACAATACCACTACCTAAGCCAGTTCCAAGAGTTATAAAAAGAAAATCTCTCATATTTTTAGCACCACCATAAAGCATTTCTCCTAATGCCGCTGCATTTGCATCATTGGTTAACCACACAGGAACATTTAATTTTTCTTGCATTATTTTGGCAAATGGAATAATTCCTTTCCATTCTAAATTTGGTGCATTTTCAATAGTACCTTTATAATAATTGGCATTTGGAGCTCCAATACCAACACCTTTTAGCTGATATTCTTTGTTTGCTTTATTAAATAAAACTTTTAATTTATTTGAAAGCTCATCAACAAAATTATTAGCTTCTTTATACCCTTTCGTAGACATTGATCCTTCAAATATGATATTTCCTTGTTTATCGACAATGCCAAAAACTGTATTTGTACCGCCAATATCTATGCCCGCTGCAATTTCTTTCATGTAACTATTATTTAATAATTTATTGACAATTATTTGTTTTCAAGATAGTAATTTGATTATCATTAAATTGTCATTGATAGTCATTTACTTCGTGTCATTTGATTGTCATTTAATAATCATCGCTCGCTACAAATGAGTTTTGAGTTAAATAAACACACCCCTGCTACCCGCATTACCTTCACACCCCCTCCTCGCTAACACACTTGCTTTCACACAGAGGGGAATTGTTCTAATAAACTTATTTGCTTCATTTATAATTATTCATTCTATTGACTAATCACTATTCACTGATTACCGATCACTGATTACCAATTAATACCGATATACTCAGAACTCTGTAAATTAACTTTTTGTTTATGCAGTAAATAATAAAAAAAGCCCGCGAATAGCGAGCTTTTTTATTTATTAGTTAATTCTATTGAATAGATCCGGCACCTGTTATAAAGTTAAGATCTATTGTGTATGTACCGGCAGTTAGTGTAATTCTCTCCTCATCACCACCATCAGCACCGAATTCAATAACACTATCAAAAATCATAACTTCTACGTGCCACCAATCCGCAAAATAAGGATGT
>DAOVJU010000010.1 GCA_030632095.1 Chlorobiota bacterium | reverse complement strand
ACAAGTCATAAACGAGCTAAATGTTACCCCCAGCATTCCATGTATATTTAAGTTCTGCCCTGTTAAAAACAAGTTTGGTATCTTGGTTTTTGGAAAAATAAACGATTCTAAGGGGTTATTAAAATCTCTTTCTATTCCATAAATTGAGCCATCTTTTGTGTATGTATAATCCCTGATAGTCAATGGAGAAGATGTGTAATAAGTTTCAATTTTATCCCGTATGCCCGGAAATTTTACTTCCATTAAATTAATTATTTTTTCAGCAAATTGTTTTTTTAAATCTTTATATTCTTGTCCTCTTTTTCCGATAGTTGTGTTTTCCCATTTTTTAAAGACATTGATATCCATATATGTCATTACTGCAGCAGCTCTGGTGTATGTTTCATCATAATTTTCAGTGACAGGAAACATTGCATATTTATCAGGATAATTTTCCATATTAAATGTTTTAGAAGCCCATGTTTCTTGTGCGTAACCGTAATAATAAACATTATGGTTCATTACTGGTAATGCACCAGGTTTAAAAGCCAGGTACAGTGCAAAGTAAGAAGAAGTATTGTTAAGGTTTAGGATTCGCCGCTTATATGATTTTCTAATTTTATCATCCGGGACCATATCCAAAGTTACAGAAGGATGTACATCAGAAATGAATAAGTCAGCTTCAAAAATATCGCCATCTTTCGTTTTAACTCCAACAAGCTCATTCCCTTTAAACTCAAATGAAGTTACTTCTTTTTTTGTTAAAATTTCGCCGCCGTTTTCTGTTATTCGTTTTGCAAGTTCATCAGCTACTTGCTGGCTCCCGCCAATAAAGCGATATGCACTTTCAATGTAATGATTGGTAATAACCGAATGTATATAAAGAAATGTATTATCTTCCCGTCCGGCATATAACGGATTTAATGCTGACAATAAGACCTGAAGTTTTCTATTTGAAGTAAGTGATTTTATAAAACCGGCAGCATTTTCTTTTAAATGTTCCTGTGAAAAAATATTTCCAACTGATGAAACCGGCCTGAGATTATATAAATCAATAGAATGCACTATCGATTTTATCTTTTCTATATAAGTTACAACGGCTTTTCGTTCCCCGGGGAAATAACCAGATATTTGATTTACAAAATTATCGTAGCCGTTTACATATTTATACTCTTTATCTTCAATTGTAACTATATCAAAACCATCCTCATCAAGCTTTTTAACATGCAAATTATCCCAAATACCCAAATACTTCAATATTCTATTCAATATTTGACCATCATCCATGCTGCCAACATAATGCATCCCTGTGTCAAAAACAACTCCACTCCGTTTAAAGCTTTGAAGGCATCCCCCAATTACATTATGTTTTTCAAGAATCCTGACTTTATATCCCTTTCTGCTTAGTATTAAACCGCAGATTAAACCACCAAGCCCGCTTCCAACAATTATAACACTATTTTGATTGTACTTCATCCGGTGTTTTTCTTAAAACATAAATTTGATTTGATGTATATCGTGAACTTGAAATAATATCAAATTCCAGCTTTTTTTCTTTCGCAACTTCGTTTAACCAGTCATCTGATATAAACGAAAGCTTATTTTTAGCTTTATTAAAACCAATATTTGTAGACAGGAATTCACTGAGTTTTGTCATACCATGTTTTGATTTTACGTTTATATTACCATCTCTAATTACAATTATACCATTATTTTTAAGTTTATCAATACATTTATTTAGCAATGTGCCCTGGTTTTCTTTTGGCAAGTAATGTAGTACATCACTCAAAATAAATGCATCAGCCTGTTCATAATCAAACTTTAATACATCTTCTGAAATAAAATTTATTTTATTGATATCGTAGATACAATTCTTTGCAATCTCAATTTTATCCTCATCATAATCAATCCCGGTAATAATTCTGTTATTACCGGTATATGATAGCATTAAGGTCATTGCACCCATACCACATCCCAGGTCATAAACACGGGCATCAACAGGTATAAGCCTGTGAAATTCTGCATAGTATTTATCGAGATATAATTTAAGTCGTTGATAATTCTCAATTACAGGGCCTTTAAACATATAGTTATTCATTAATCTTTGTTTGAAATATTCTGTGTTTTCATTTTCTGTTTTCATTTTTTGATGCTCTGCCCTGAAATATTTCAAAATTGATTTTGTATTTTCCTGATAAGTGTTTCCATGCTCTCCGCTATACAGGTCTATTTTAGGTAGTATTTTCATTGTCATTGTACCGTGGGCAACAATAAACCTTCCCGGAGGCAACGAATCAAAAACACCATGTAAAACTACCGGAAGAATTGGCAGTTTTAATTCTCTAGCCATAAAGAAAGCGCCTTTATGAAAACGCCTTATTTTACCATCCCTGGACCTTGAACCTTCAGGAAAAACTAAAATTGAATAACCTTCATCTATTCGTTGCTTTAATTTTGGTAAATAAGTGTCGTAGCCTTCACTCACATTTATATAACCAGCAAAACGGACAATAATTCCAAAAAAGAAATTATTCCAAACCCAATCTTTCACCATGATAACTATTTTAGGCGATATTCCAATAACAATCAACAAATCAACTACCGATTGATGATTTACGATAACAACAGAAGGCTCATCAAATATTTTTGGATCGAAATTAATTTTGCGGTCTTTTACATGAAGGTTTATTTTCAACAGTAAGCGGTTCATTATGCATATAATGTAATGCAAAATTAACCTTCGCTTTCTAAAATGGAATGGAAGGATATAAATGAATGGAACTAATAGTGTTATAAAAACGGAAGTAAAGGCAAAACTAAGAAATGCTATTGTAGATAATGTCAAAATAAGTAATGATAAAGGTATTTTTCTTCCTTTTATGGCAGTTAAAGGAACAACCAGCCGAACCAGCATTGGTTGAACAGTAAATGAAATTAAGACTACCGATGATATTCCAATTATTGATAGAAGGGCAATAGATTTTAAAGCAGGGTGTTTTGCAAATATTAATACTCCAATTCCCATTAGTGTAGTAATTGAAGAGAGTAATATTGAGGTCTTGAATGAAATAATATCTTTTTTGCCGGTTTTATATTCATTAAGCAAACCCTTAGTAATAAATATTGAATAATCAATTCCCAAACCAAAAATAAAGGTGGAAACAATAATATTGAATATATTAAATTTAATACCTGAAATGCCCATAATTCCTAATGTCCATCCATAGCTAATTAGCATAGGCAGAAAAGTAACCACCGCTAATTCTATGCGGCCAAAAAACAAGAGAAGAATTACAAAAACAACTATAAGAGAGTATGTTATTAATTTGCTTAAATCATTCTTTAAATATTCAAAAAGCGATTCAGCAATAAATTTTTTATCGAAGGCATTAGTTCCTTTGTAATCAGACACAACTTCATACACAACATTCTTTTTAGAAAGGTCGGAAATTTTCACAAGTGAAGTAACCATAACACTATCACCCACAGGAATTATGAAATTGCTGATAAGATGCTCAAATTTTTCGTAGAGTTTTGTTGCTTCAACTACTTCATATTCTTTATTAATAATGCTTAGAAAAGACTGAAATGCATTCTCCTTAAAACTATACCTGAGCCCGGCAGCAACCAATTTATCTGTAAATATTTTCTTCTTTTCTTGTGTCCAGTATTCATCCCAAAGGGCAATTTGTTTTTGTTGCCTGGCCTCAGATGGCAAAATATTATATAAAGTAAATACTTCACCTATCTTTTTATCTTTAACCTGCTCTTTAACTGAAGGTATTGCTTTCTCAAGTTGAATCAATGCATTATTCAGATTATCACCCGAAGAGAAAAGAAATACAATAGGTTTTGATACATCATTGGTTGATTTTATTTTATGTTCTGCTTCCTTTAGTTTCTGGTTTAAATAATTGCTTTTTTCAAGATCACCTTCAAAATCAACTTTACTAATAAAAGGCAACAAAATAAAAGTGATTATTAAAACAATTAAAATGACATACTTTTTTTGATCAAATGGATATGCTGCTATCCTTTCAACAAAAGATGTACGTAATTTATTGGCAGCTTGTTTTTTTGTTTTTAGTAACTGCGGCACTATAATCAGCGCTGCCAGTGAAGCAGTAAAAATACTGATTGATGCAAATATCCCAAGGTCTCTGAGTATTTGCGATGACAAAAATACCAGGCAAAGAAAAGCTGTTCCGGTTGTCAGGCTACTCATTAAAACAGGCCCTGAAACATATTTTAAAGTATCCCTCAGGGAATTTGTTTGTTTAAAATGTGTTAAAAAGTGCAGGGAATAATCCACTGATATTCCTATTAAAACTGATCCAATGGCTATAGAAAGCATAGAAATGCCTTCTGTAAACAGCGTTAAAAACCCTAATCCTATAAGTCCGCCAATGACAACAGGAATAAAAATTATAATCACTGCCCTTGCATTTCGAAAATAGGCGCCAAGCCAAAGAATAATTAATATAAGCACAACAGTAATTGTTAACTTAATGTCATTTTTAATGCGTACGGCATTGGCAACTGCTATGGCTGTGGCCCCATAATATGAAACATTAATGCTTGTATATCTTGATTTAAAATCATGGATCAAGTCATCAAGTTCATCAATAAATTGAGTATTTTTTTTGGTGTTATTTAAATCACTTGGTAAAGCAAAAAACAGAAGATTTTTATGATCCTGTGTGAAAAAATAACTATTATACAGCGTTAAGCTTTTATCAACCTGAACATCTTGCAGTATTTTCAGTTTAGGCATTACAAGTTGCACCGGGTCCTTAATAATATACCTGCCTACAACCATGCCTGAAGGGGACATTAATAATTTAAAATTCGAGAACATACGGTCTTCCATCCTGTTCCCAAGCATTAAAGAATCTAGTTTTTCATAATCATCGCGGGTCATGTATAGTGGCAAATGATTATAAAAAACATCAAACATGTCATCCATCATATGTTCATCTGCCTTGAAATAAAGTTTCTCAATATAGCGCGGTATAAATAAAGTGTTCATGCTATCCAGAAACTCACAGGTAAACGCAATAATATCCTGAGTAGAACAATCAGAAGAATCTTCCAGTGAAATATTGAAAATAAGCCTGTTTAAAAAATCAGAATTAGATAATACATCATTAAAAACCCGTGTTTCTTCCCTGAAAGGAAAAACTTTAGTAAAATCATCGATAAAATTCAGCTTTCTGATACTGTTAATACTCAGGCCGATAATTACCAAAAGAAGAACTATAGTAATTGCCCTTTTTCTTTTAACTGCGGAATATATCTTATCGAATAATGAAAACATATTATCTCTTTCTGGTAAAATAAAGCACTGCAATTGATATTAAGCCTGCTAAAATACCTGTTATTAATGCAAAAATAATACTACCAACAATATATTGAAACAACCCGAGTTTAATTATCTCCAAAGATAAAGTCTTTTCAAAAACAATAGAAACCGGTTTATTGACAAATAACTCACCAACTTTAAAACTCAAATATAAGATCAAAGGTATCATGGGTGGAATACTTATGTTAGATGCAATAAGCACAAGAACTTTATTTAACTTCATAACATGAGCAAGTGATGCACCTATTATCATCTGATAACCCCAAATTGGAAAAATACCCATAAATACTCCAAATCCAATAGCCTGGGATATTTTCAAGTTTGAATGTTTTGAAATTAATACTTCACGCCATCCTTTTTGAACTATGCGCCTGAAATATAAACGGGGCAGAAAGAATAACAAAGCCAATGGCACTAAAACCGTATTTAATATACTTACACGTGTGAAGTCTTTAAATGGCCTGAAATGTGATACCCGTTCCTCTTTGGTACCATAGGATACAGTTACCGGAATACTTGTTACATTTACCCCTTTCCATGTTGCCCGTACCAGAACTTCAATTTCAAATTCAAATTTTCTGGTATAGAACTTCATTTTTTTAAGCTTATTTAATGGATAAAGCCGATATCCTGATTGCGTGTCTGGTAGTTTCAACCCTGTTTCAACAAAATACCAGAAATTAGAAAACTTATGTCCAAAACTACTTTTTCCGGGCACTGATTCCTGTTCCATATTTCTAGCCCCTACTATAAGCGAGTCAGGGCACTCAGAAATTTTCTCTAAAAACTCAGGCAGTTCCGCAGGATCATGCTGGCCATCTGAATCAATTGTAACAGCATAATCATAACCCAATGCCATAGCCTTTTTAAATCCCTGGTTTAAAGCATTACCCTTTCCCTTGTTTGGATAAATATTTTTTATATTAATCTCTGTATATTCTGTCAGAATTTGCGGTGTATTGTCTGTTGCTCCATCATTTACAACAATTACATTACGTGTACAATTTAATACTCCTTCAATAACAGTTTTAAGTGTTTTGTCATTATTATATGTAGGAATAATAACACAACACTTTTGTTCATCGAACAAATCCTGATATTTATGCCTGTAATTTTCCAAAAATCCCTCTCATTTTTAAAAATGTAACATCACCTTTGCTAAGAGTAGCGTTTATCTTGTAATTATCATCTTCTTTAATAAATGATATTATATAATTCAATTCCCTTATTTCAGCCGGATTTATCATATTCATAAATTTGATATCCCTGGCCTTTATCAAATGTAATTCTTCCTTCACGAAATCAGAGAATATTTCTTTAATCATTTCAACCTGACATACTCCCGGCGTTACAGGTGTTCCCGGGAAATGCCCATCATAAATTGCATGTTCTTTATTTAGCTCAATATGTCCGGTTAGAGTAGCCTCATCAAATTTAACCGTCTCAAAATTGAAAAAACCTTTATTCAGCATTACTAATTAAAGTTAGTTTAATTGTTACTTTGATATTATTGTAAGCGAAATTAATACTTTTTGGAAATTCAGTGCTTTTATCATAATCAATATCAATAGTGTATTTAAGCCTGTTACGTTTAAACCTGCTTATTTTCACAACTTTATTACTTTCACTTAAATAATAATAATAATAAATATTTTTTGGTAATTTTTCAACTATAGAGAGCTTATCTTCTGCATTAACAAGAATTGAAATATTATCCTTTTTTGTTTCGTGAATGAGTGTTTCAATAAATGTTTTAAACGTATTAATAATTGCTTTTTTTCTGAAAGCTTCTGCAGCTTGTACCAAATTAACCTCTGTGCCGTTTTGTTTAAACCTGATAAATTCCAATCCAACTTCTGATAAAAATAAAATGTACCCGGTTGTATGTCCGGGAACTTGCCTGAAAACAAAAAGGCCTGAAAAATGCTTATTATACATATCAATACTTGCCTTATAAACAAGTTTAAGATCATCATCAAATTTTATTACCGGGTATGGCTGAATAGTATCTGATGATTGCTTTAGGTTCTTCCAGGGTGAACAACTAACAAGATTAATTAACAGAAAAAATATCAGAAGATATCGGTTCATTTATTTTTTTATTCTTAAAATTTATAAGTGTGTAATCATTGGTGGGTTCTACCATTTTAATTTTTGAAACAGATATGGTTTCCTTATCGAAAAACATGTGCATTTCTTTTATTATTTCAGACATTTCAGAAGCTTTTGGCAGCAATTTTACAAGGTAGTAATCCTGATTTTCGAGTAAAGTTACATTAAATCTGTCATCATCCATTATTTCTCCCTTTACAGAAGCAATAATGATGTCATTTACCTGTTGGAATATTTTATTGCCTTTCACCTTAATTTCGGTGTTTTTGCCTTCATCATGAATGATTAATTTTCCATCATTAATGATGATCACGTACAAATATGGATCATTATATTCCCAACGCAACTGGTTGTTTTTTTTAAAATAAAACTTCCCTTTAGATTTAATGGCCATTTGTAAAAAATCCATGTGCTTCTCCTGTACAAAATCTGCTTCTATCGTATGAAGGCTGTTTGCCATTTCATTTAACTTCTTTCCAAGCTCTTCAGGATTATCGGGTATTTTGTAATCTGATTCCTGTGCTAAAAGCAATTTTCCAAATAAGAGCAATAGTATGATCCAGTGTGTTTTTTTCATAAAGATTATGTATTATTTAGTATTTGTTCATAAAGTCAGGAATTATTTATAAGTAAAACACCAAATAACAATAACCAAATTACAAATAAATTAGAAACACCAATAATTAAATGTTCAAAACACCTTTGAATATTGATATTTTGGTTATTGAGATTTATTTGATATTTGATATTTGGATTTTGTTATTTATTAACCCAATGAACGCTTACGTTTTTCTTATCATTGTTTGCCCGATTTATATGGCTCCAATGCAAATAACTCTCCAACACTACATAATTCGTATCCATTTTCTTTTAAATGTTCTAAAATATTTTGCAATAACCATAAAATATCCGGAGATGTATCGTGCAAAAGTATAATTTTCCCCGAACTTATTTCCCTTTTCACTTTTGCAAGTGACATGTTTTTCTTATTTAAAGTATCAAATGACCGTATCGACCAACCGATCACATCCATAGAAAAAGATTTTATTGCCTTTGCAATTAAAGGGTTAGTTACTCCATATGGTGGCCTGAAAAAGGCCGGTTCTTTGTGAATAATTTGTTTAATTAGTTGATTGGTATATTCAATTTCATTTTTGATAGATCTAACAGAAAGCGATTTACACAAATTATTATGTTTATATGAATGATTCCCGATGATATGCCCACGCTTGTCTATTTCTTTTACTATTTCAGGGTATTGTTCTACCTTTTTACCAATGATAAAAAAACATGCTTTTGCATTATAAGCATCAAGCATGTCCATGATTTCAAGTGTTTTCGTGTCCGGGCCATCATCAAAAGTCAATGCTATCTTATCTAATGTATGTTGTGCCATGCAATTGGCTTTAATATAGTAGTTAGCCCTGATTCTAAAGGATTGAATAAAATTGAACGATATATATAAAACTAAAGCAATTACCAGGTAATACCAACTAATAAGGCCTGTTATAACTCCGGCCAGTAATACCAGAAAGACAAATATGAAAATCCATTTAACAGTTTTAAAACCTAACATTTAGACAATACTATAATTGAATGATTTTTGTTATTATCCTGATTGTATATAAGAATTCGATCAGGCTGAACCTCTTTCTTGTCAATTTTAACAATCTCCGGAACCTGGTTATTTTTTAGAATATTCGATGCCAACCATAGTGCAAAAGCTGACGATGTATCGAATTCTCCCGAAAGGTGCTTGAAATAACCCCCCGCGACATCTTTAAATACAGAATCTTTTAGTTCATAATAAACTTTATCTTCGGTAACATCTCCATTTATTCCATACAGTACCAAATCAATATCTGCAATTGTTAAATTATTTGCCTGCAAATTGGCATTAAAAAAACTACTTAGATCATCAAACCCGTTAATTCTGTGTTTAAAATTCAGGAATTCTATTTTGGCATAACAATTTTCTGATTTTTCTGAAGAAATCACAAAAAAAGCAGCACCTTCTCCGGGAATTGTACCATTAGTGGTTGAATTCAATAATTCCAGGTTGCTAAAAGGTTCTTTCTTCCACAAATTTAAATTCTTCTTAAGTTCATAATTCTCTTTTGTTATTTCATCAATGCCACCAACAAGGATATTGTCAGCTTCTCCTTCGTTAATAAGCATTATACTGTCTAATAACGCCCACTCAAAGGAGAGTGTTTTTTGAACATATGTAATATTGTAGTTATGACATTTTTTATTTAATGCGATTTGAGCACCAAGGGTATTGTGTGTTGATTGAATAAAAGTTGTTGGATTTAAGAACCCTTCATTGGTATCTAACATTTTATTCAAAAACTTCTCAGTATCTTCTATACATCCGTTACCTGTGCCGGTATTTATTGCACCCGGATTATCAATACCAGCTTCCTTCAGGCTTTCTAAAGCAGTGGTATTGTTAATTTTCATAATCCTGCTCATACGCCGAAGTTCCATAATGTTGAAAAAATCTTTAAAATCAGGCTGTACAGAAATCATTAAAGTACTATACTCTTTAACTTCATCAAGGAATTTATCTTGCTGAAATGTTAATTGAGGAGATATAGCTTGTGATGCATTTATATAAATTGCCATATCAGATTTTTGAGAAGATTAATGTAGAATCATTACCACCAAATCCAAATGAATTAGTCATCACATTTCGAATTCCTTTTCCTTCTAAGACTTCTGTTACTGGAATTAATCCAAGTTCTTCAATTGGTTCACTAAAATTTATGTTCGGAAATATTAAATCATGTTTAATTGACAATACTGAAAAAACTGCTTCAATTCCGCCTGAAGCGCCTAATGTATGGCCTGTAAAACTTTTAGTAGAACTAAATAAGGGAACATTATTCTTAAACAATCTTTTAAGTGCTATTCCCTCAGTAATGTCGTTGTTATTGGTTCCTGTCCCGTGTACATTGATATAATCAATATCTTCCGGTTTAAGATTTGCAACTTTCAATGCTTTTTCCATTGAGAGATAAGGACCTGTTCCATCTTCTGTGCTGGCTGTCTGATGAAATGCATCGTTAGCGTTTCCATATCCTGATAGCTCACAAATTGGATCTTTGCCCCTTTTTTCTAATGACCGCTCTGATTCAATAATTAAAAAACCCGCACCTTCGCCCAGGTTTAAACCCTTTCTGTTTTTATCAAATGGTGCACAGATTTCCGGATCAAGTATCATTAAGGTTTTAAACCCGTTCAGTGTAAACCTGGATAATGAATCAGTTCCTCCTACAACGACCCTGTCTAACATATTGTTTTTTATTAAACGCGCTCCAAGCAACATTGAGTTCAGTCCTGAAGAACAAGCTGTACTAATGGTTGAAATCATATCAAAAGCATTGAGGTACTCTGCTACCTTTTCGGTAATAAAACCACAATGATGTGTTCTAATAAAATCGCTGTTTTCTTTCGGGTTTTTATAATATATTTCACTACGGTCCATCCCACCAACTGTAGTGCCAATTATAACACCTGTTCTAAAATTGCTGTCATTTTCAAGCCCGGCATTTTTATATGCTTCTTTTGCAGCATGGATAGCCAATAATGTTGTCCGGGGATAGGAATTAACTTCAGGGGTATTTAAATCTTTAGATAACTCTTCATTAGTAAGTTTTATTTCACCAGCTACATTTTTATCACTATGAATTGTTTTTAAAATCTCAATCTTAGTTATTCCTGTTTTTTTTTCACGCAGCGAGATTAGGTTTTCATCAATAGTCCTGCCAATAGCAGAAATCAATCCTATACCTGAAACATAAACTTTCATTAAAAAATAATTTCCGTTTAATTATTTTTTTCTATTGGCCTCAATAAATTCTGCCATTGAATTTATTGAAGAAAATATTTCCTTACCGTCTGCAGGATTTTCAACTTTAATACCATATTCCCTTTCAAGCAGGACCATTAGTTCTAAAGCATCAATTGAATCTAATCCTAAACCTTCACCAAAAAGCGATTCTGTTTCACTAATTTCATCCGGGCTCAAATCTTCCAGGTTTAACTGCTCAATAACCTGCTCTTTTATGTTTTTAATCAATTCATTCATTTTAATTCTCCTCTATAAATCTTGTCAATATTTTTCGGCTCAAAAATAATATAATTTTGTTGTTCAACAACTCTTTCAACTAAATATAGTGTACAGTTATAATCTTGTTGTGATTTAAAGTTTACCCAGCCTGTAAGACAAGCCCGGGTGTTTGATGTTTTAAATAAAATATCCACCATTTGAAAAATGCTGTCGGCATTAAAATCTTTTTCAATGAAAAAAGTATTTTCTCCCCTTAATTTGAATTTAATACAAATCTCACCAATTACGATATTTGGCAGGGTATATACAAATACGGCCGGACTGGGTATTGTATCTAAAGTGGTAACATAATTATTGTCAGTATGCATAGTTGATTCTGCATTAAACATAATCATAGCAACCTTATCAGGCTCATAATCAAGATTCAAATTATTCAGCAATATACTTGCTGGAAGAAAACCAAGTTTTGAATGTTCATCCATCTTGAAAAACTTGATATATTTTAACTCAAATTGTTTGTAAATTTTCTTTGAGATTTCTTTAAATGTAATGCTATTATCTTCATGCATTAATGTTTTTTCATTAAGCTGAAGCTTTGCATCCACCAGGCGAATAAAACTTGATATATATAATTTCTCATCCATGTTTATAAAAAAGCGCTGCTGCATTTGAACCTCCAAAACCAGAGCCGGTTTTTAACAAAGTTTTTATTTCGTGATCTGAATTTTTAACTATGATGTTTATATTTTCTGCTACACCAATTTCATTACATCCTTGTGTTTTTATTAAATAATTGTTTTGCATGGACTGTAATCCCATAATGGCTTCGATTATTCCCGCTGCCCCAAGTGTATGCCCGATATATCCTTTAAAACTATTCACAGGAACAAGTTCTAGCTTGTTTCGTTTAATGGCTTTTGATTCCATATCATCATTATATGGAGTTGCAGTGCCATGGGCTGAAATATAATCAACTTCTTTATCCCAATCTTTAAGTGTATTCTTAATTGCAAGATATAATCCTTCTCCTGTCCGCGACGGGCCGGAAATATGATTTGCATCGTTGGCTGATGCCCCATTCACTAATTCGATATTTGAATAACTTGTTGATTGATTATTTTTTGACAGGATAATTGTACCTGCTCCTTCTCCTATTGATAAACCATCACGATTTATGTCGAATGGTTTGCAAGGTTCAAGGCTGAGCGACTTAAACGACTGAAAACCAGAAATAATAAACTTACATAAAATATCACTTCCTGTAACTATTACATTATCATATAATCCATGACGAATCATTCGCATTCCCTGGTTTAAAGCCAAAACTCCTGATATACAAGCATTTGATATAATTAAAGGCTTTATGGGAGACGAAAAATATTGTTGAATTTTCGAAGCAGAACTCCATAAATACGCGGATTCAGGTATTGATCCATTTTGCAATTGATCAATATTCCCTTTTGTTGTTGATATAATTATTATTGTTTTATGCGACCGAATATCTACATTTGATCCTTCTAGTGCATCTTTTGTAGATAATATAAGCAATTGCTCAAATTTTGAAAAACCCGTTAACTCATTTTTTTGAACCTGGTATTGTAGTTCTTCAGGATCAATAATTCCCAATGGAAGTGGTTCGTTAGTCCAATCCTTCTTATTTGAAATTTTTAATCCTGTTTGGTTTTTACGTAATTTTTCAATATTAGCTTCTGTTGAGAAACCTAAAGCTGAAATAATATTATCCGATATTACATATGTTTTATTTAATTGCATTAATAAATCCTTTTTTATTAGAAATCACATTCCGGAAAATTACAAAAGTATTATTTCTGTTTAAGTATATACTTAATTCGCTTTTTTTCATCAACTGTAATTTACTCAAAATTATACGGTATTTTTTAACTTTCTGTAAACTATAGCTATTGAAATACAAATAATAAAAAATGCCAAAAGTTTTACGGCATGAGGCAATACATCTATAAGAGTACTATTACGCAAAAATACCTCATAAAAACCTTTTATACCCCAACTCATTGGTGAAAAAGCACTTATGTTTCTCATCGCCTGGCTCATTAAATAAACAGGAATCCATACACCGCCTAATGCAGCAAGAATTACTACTGAAACAGCCCCAAAGCTAGAGGCCTGAATAAATGATGTTGAAAGGGTTCCTATCATAGCCCCATACCCGGTTGCTGCAAGGGCACTCGATATGACAATAAGTAACAGCCCACTTATGTTACTACCAAGAATAAGTTCAGGCATGTCAAAAAGTGGCAAAAGAAATTTACCCACTGCTATAATCATTGTAGCTTGTAAAATACAAACCATAACAAAAACAAATGCTTTACCCATTATAATAATAAAATATGATACCGGTATTGTTTTTATACGGGCTGAAAGGCCTTCCTTCCTTTCCCTGATTATATTTCCGGCCACTGGCATACAAATAAAAAACATAGCAAATAAAGTCCAGGCAGGAACATTATGCTGAACTGCATTTGGCACAATCCCACGGTTATACTCACTAACATAACTTTCTTTAAATACAATTGCTGATGTGGCAGGATAAACTATGTTTGTATTTTGATTTGTAATAGCATCAATTACCTTTGAATAGGTAATAAATACCATCCTTGTTTCAATCTTTGCAATAAACTCGTTTAATGTTCCTTTAACAATATTTTGAAATGATGCTTTTGTGATAGGATCAAAAAATAGTTCTACTTTTTCATTATTTTGGTTATCAATATCAATTTCAGGCATTACATTTAATGGCAACTGTGATTTTACCACGGATATAACCCTGTTTTTAATTATTTGAGTAGTACCTTCAGGAATATAAATTCCCATCTGGTATTTTCCTTTAGCTACCAGTTTTTTCGCATCAGAAAGTTTAATTTTATCCTCCCTGGTAATAAGGGTAACTTCAAAAATACCACTACTTTGCACACCTTTACGAAATGCTAATCCAACTGAATCCTGATCATAATCGATTAAAACAAGCTGAATGTGTGTTTCATTGACGTTTTGGTATATTTTATGTTGCAAAAGGGTAACCACAATTACCAGAATAAGGGGCATCAGGAACATCAGGGCCAAACCTTCCTTGTCACGTATTAACAAAACAGCCTCTTTGTGTATAGTATTAACTATCTTTCTCATATTAATCCCTGACCTTTCTGCCTGTAAGTTCAATAAAAACATCTTCAAGTGTGTCAGCTTCCTTCTGTGATTTAACTATTTCGCCAGGAGACCCACTGCAAATTATTTCGCCATAATCAATGATAACAATATTTGAACAGAATTTTTCGGCTTCATCCAGTAAATGTGATGAATACATTATTGTGGTTCCGTTATTATTCAAATCCTTAAGATAATCAAGAATTATTCTGCGTGTTTGTGCATCAACGCCAACAGTAGGTTCATCAAGAAATAATAGTAATGGTTCATGTAAGATTCCTGCTAAAAGATTAATTCTTCGTTTCATTCCCCCTGAGAATTTCTTAATACGAGTATTTCCTTGTTTAAGAAGTCCTAATCGTTCAAGCGAAACATTTATTTTTTCATCGAGATGTTTTGAATTCATACCATAAAGGCTGCCAAAATATTTTAAGTTCTCGTAGGCTGTTAAATTATCATATAAAGCAATATCCTGAGATACTACACCTATAAGTGTTTTAATTTTGCGTACTTCATCTTTTAACTTGTGCCCGGCTATAGTAACCTCACCAGATGTCATTAAAAGCAAACCACACAAAATTGATATAGTTGTGGTTTTGCCCGCGCCATTTGGCCCTAACAAACCAAATATTTCACCTTCATATACGTTTAATGTCAAGTCATTGAGGGCAGGTTCAAAACTCCCCTTATAATACTTAACCAGGTTCTTTATTTCTATTAAAGGTTTATTGCCCATTAAAATTTACAGAGCTTTTAAAATTTTGTATATTTTCCCCTCATTATTCGCAATTTTCCTCCACTTGTCCTTAACACTGGTTATTAACAGATGTTTTATCAAGTACCGGATTTTCATTTTCTAACTTACCAGCTATTGCGTATAGTCCTGTACATACGGGATTGGCAACTGAACATTTATTTCCAACAATATTTAATTACATCTTGTAAATCAATGTATTAATATTCATTCCTGCTCCAACGGATGCGAAAACAAGGATGTCGCCTTTGTTTATTTTGTGCGTTTTCAACTTATCTTTTAATATGAGATCTAATAAAGTTGGTATGGTCGCTACAGATGAATTGCCCAACCATGCAATTGTCATTGGCATGATGTTTATAGGTATATCAATTATATCATAAAGACGATAAAGCCTTTTTAATATTGCATCATCCATTTTTCCATTTGCCTGGTGTATTAGTACTTTTGCAATTTTGTTAAGATGAGTATTGCACTTTTCAAGACAGTCTTTTATTGCTTGAGGTACTCTTTCAAGTGCGTACTGATAAAGCTTTCTACCATTCATCTTTAAAAAAATGTCATCCTTATTTTCATTGTCAGGATTATATGATTTACCCATATATAACATTTTAGAATATAAAAGAGTATCCGAGCGTGTTTTATGTGCAAGTATTCCAATGGGATTATCACTCCTTTTGGCTTCCAAAACAGTAGCTCCAGCGCCATCAGCATACAACATACTGTCTCTGTCATGCGGATCGGAAACCCTGGATAATATATCAGTCCCGATAACAAGTACCTTTTTGGCATCCCCGGATTTTATAAAATAATCAGCCTGAATAGTGGCCTGCAACCAGCCCGGACAGCCAAAAGGTAAATCGTAGGCTATAGTATAGGGGTTTTTTATTTCTAATT
>DAOVJU010000236.1 GCA_030632095.1 Chlorobiota bacterium | reverse complement strand
CTTGATGATATTCATTTGTTTTCTGGTCTTGAGTGGGATTTACCAACAGGCAGTTTTAAAACAATCTATATTTTTTCGATTATTGCTGTCTTCATTCTGTTGATTGCAGGGATAAATTATATGAACCTGGCGACAGCCCGTTCAGCTCATAAAGCCAAGGAAATTGGAGTAAGAAAAGTTCTGGGTGCGTATAGATCTGGCCTGTCAATAAATCTTTTAGGTGAATCCGTTGTATTGTCATTCTTTGCATTGGTGATTTCTTTTGTAATAGTTGAATCAATATTACCGGCTTTTAATGAACTTACCGGCAAATCACTGACATTTGAAATACAATCTGATTTCTTAACTTTCCTTGTCCTTTTTTTTGTTACTATATTAATAGGATTGCTTTAGGAAGTTACCCGGCATTTTACCTGTCTTCCTTCAAGCCTGCAATAGTATTGAAAGGTGTTGTGAATACCGGTAAAAAGAGTGGTATCCTTAGGAAACTGCTCATAATTTTTCAGTTTACCATTTCAATAGTAATGATTTCTGGTACTATTGTCGTTTCCCGCCAGCTCGACTTCATTAAAAACCAGGATATAGGTTTTACCAAGGAAAATATTCTTGTGATCAGGTCAACAGATACTAGCTTTAAAAAGCAGGTACGAGTGTTTAAAAACAAACTATTAATGAACCCAAATATTTGTAATGTTTCTACATCAAATACTATTCCCGGAGGAGGAACTTATATGGATGTATTTCTTGTTGAAGGGGAAGAACAGATGGAAAAACAATTAATGAGCCTCATTTTTGCAGATTATAACTTCATTGACCTGATGGAAATGAAAATATTAAAAGGAAGAAATTTTAGCCGGAAACATGGAACTGATAAAGAACATGCAGTAATAATAAACCGGATGGCTGCAAAAAAACTTGGATGGAAGGAAAATGCAATTGGTAAAGAAATACACAGGAGGTCATATACAACACAGAAATTTAAAGTGATTGGTGTGGTTGAAGATTTTAATTATTCTTCACTTTATGAAGAAATTGGCCCAATGGTTTTCTTTTTAGAACAAAACCCTGAGAATATTCTTACCATACGGTTTAACTCGAAAAATAAAGAAGCTACGCTGGCTTTTGTTGAAAAAGAATGGAAAAAGCATAATCCGAATGAACCTTTTAAGTTTGATTACCTTGAAGACTCATTAAATGAATTATATATTGCTGACAGTAAACTACAATTATTAATAGGTTACTTTGCATTACTTTCTGTTTTTATATCTTTACTTGGTTTGTTTGGATTATCTTCATTTATTACCGAGCAATTCTCTAAAGATGTCGGTATAAGGAGATTATTAGGTGCATCTGTAAAATCTATCGTATACTTATTGTCAGGGGATTTTCTTAAGCTCATTTTAATTGCCATAATAATTGCAGTTCCGATTGCCTGGCTTGCAATGGAGAAATGGCTTGAACATTTCGCTTATCGAATTAATATACAATTATATTGGTTTGTTTTAACAGGTATATTGGTTCTTTTTATTGCCCAGGTTACAGTTATATTTCAAACAATTAAGACAGCACTAACAAATCCTATGGATGTAATAAGGTATGAATAATAATATTAACTTTCAATTTTTAATTTTTTTGTATTTTTGTTCAGCATTAGTATAATAAAATAACAGAAATTGAACTAAATTAAATCAAATGAAAAATCAAAGAATTCTATTTTTAGGTTTTATAATTACAATTTTTATGTTTTTGGCATGTTCCAAAAACGAAGTAATTAATAATGACATAGTAAGGACAAATTATGTAAGCATTGGCCTTACTGATGACACTCTTGGAATATCTATCGTTGCTGTAAATGCAACCGCTTCAGATCAAAATACAAATGTTAACTTTACAAATGACACTATTGATGTTAGCCTCTCGGTTACCGGCTATTGTAATGGTGAAGCAACTATCACATTTAGTAATGAAGCAATGGATAGCAAAATCTTCCTTCTCAATAGTAATCAATCGATTGGTCAGGAAATGCTTTTATTTGTACCTACACTTGTAAATGTTAATATAGGAACTGGCTATACAGCTACGGTTGCACTTGCTGCAATTGCAAGATAGATGTAAATTCCTCCAAAATCCGGAGAATTGAGTATAAGAATTGTAAACAGCTCCAATCTTCCTATAATTTTAGGAGTCATTGCTGTTTTTTTAGCCTTTTTCATGGAAGGTATTTTATATTGTGGAGGAGGAGTAATTCTTGTTGATTCTGTACTTATTGTTATTATAATTCGCTGCTCCCGAGTATTCAGCGATTTTTTACGGGTAATTTAATTTAGTAATAGAATTGTAATTCATTAATATCCAAACAAATAAGAAAGCAGTTGCTATCATAAAAAATGGCGGTTAGTTTTTTTTGGTGTTTTCTTTGTGAAACTTTGTGACTTGGTGTCTTTGTGGCAATTAGAAAAGTTAGCCACTAAGACAGAAAGACTTAAAGAAACACAAAGGGTAAAATCTCCGCCATAATTAATTTTATAAATTACATGTATATCTCATTGTATAACATCTTATTAATAATCAATAGACAAAATTCAATAAACAATAGAAAATCGCTGAGTATTCGGGAGTAAAAGTTTTTTATTAAGCACCTAAAAATTCTTACCATAATTCAACTTACTTAAAACATAAGCTTTGTAACTTCTGCCGATAGGAATATTTTTATCATTAATACTAATATAATTTGGTGAAAAAGTTGTGATCTTTTCTATAGAAACAATAAATGATTTATGAACTCTGATAAAATGTTCGTCAGGTAAGTTTTTTTCTGTCACGCTTATTTGCTGCTTGGTCATGTATGAATCTTTATTTGTATGTATTCTTATATAGTCCTTTATGCTTTCAATGAATAAAATATCTTTCAGCAATATTTTAATCATAGTTTTATTTCGTTTTATATAAATAAACGGCTCGGATTCTACTTGCTTCAGACTTGTATTGCCTAAAGTTTCAGGTTTTTTGTAAGATAAAAGTTTGTAGAATTTGTTTATTGCTTTACAGAATCGCTCAAAAGTAATTGGCTTCAGCAGGTAATCAAGAACGTCAAGCTCAAAAGCGTCAATTGCATAATTTCTGTATGCTGTGGTAAAAATGACTGAAGGCGGATTTTGCAGAGTGTTCAGAAATTCAAGTCCGGTTAGTTCCGGCATTTGAATATCAAGAAAAATCAGATCAATTTTATTGCTTTTCAGTATATCAAGGGCTTCTATTGCGTTGCTGCATTTTGCAACAAGTTCAATGTTATTTAGTTTTTCAATATGTGATTCAATAACTCTTATAGCAAGAGGTTCGTCGTCAACTATAATGCATTTAATTTTCATTTTTAATGCTTTTAATATTGATTAGTTTTATATTCAGATCAATTTCAAAACTATCACCTTCATCAAATAAGTTCAGTGTATATGTTCCGTTGTAAAGCAAGTCAAGTCTGCGTCTTACGTTCTTTAGTCCGATCCCTTCCGTATATTCCTCTTTTCCCTTAATTTTATTTATTGTTTTATTGTTTTTAACGTTGAAGTTTAGTGAATCATTGTTAATCCTTAATGTTATATAAATCCATGGGTTATTTATCTTTTTGCTTAAACCGTGCTTAAAACTGTTTTCAATAAATGGCAGCAACAACATAGGAGCAATTTGTATACCAGCAGTTTTTCCTGAAATATCAAAATTGATTTGTAATTCTTTACCGTATCTGATTTTTTCAAGTGAGAGGTAATCATTGATTAATTTTATTTCCTTATCCAAAGATACCTTGGGCGTATTACACTCATAAAGCATATAGTCGAGCAGATCGGATAATTTTATAACTACTTCCGGTGCCAGATCGGATTTATCAAGAGTTAATGCATAAAGATTATTTAATGTGTTGAATAAAAAATGCGGATGAATCTGTGATTTTAAAAATTTAAGTTCGGCTTCTAATTTTTCCTTCTCAAGTAAACGTGTGGTTTGCTGGTTTTCAAACCAATACTTTAATAATTTAATGGACGCAAAGATCCCTACAATTGCATAAATATTGAAAAAGGAAAAGATATAATTGATTTTGAAAAATTTTATACTTTGATATGATTCAGGATAAAATACAGGATAAGTGATAAAATATATTAACGCTCTTTGTGAAAAAATAAAAATTACGGCAGAAAGAAAAAATAAAACTATAAAATGAAAATATCTTCCTTTTAATAAAAACTTAGGTAATAAATAATATGCTGTAAAATATGCTGCAAGAATATCAATAGGAACAGTTATGCTGAACTGGGCTAATATTTTGTATATATTGGAATCTTCATAATAAATATTAGAAGAAAAAGCGTATAAGATCAAATACAATAGCCAAAACAGTATATGCCATATTATCCTGTGCCTGTTAAAGTCAATATTTTTAATGTTTATAGACATTATCCTTTTCCTGCTTTTTTACCCAAAATTATAATTTTTATTTTAATAAGAAATAATATAGTAGACCAACTTCAAGATTTAACTGACAATCTGCAATATATGACCTATGAAATGTTTTCCTATGCTATAAAGCTTTCTGTGGAAGCAATAAATTGCTATATGTCTAAAATAGTTTTTAAATAGAATTTTTGAGGATAATTTTATTCCAAATTAATTAAAAATTTATATTATGAAAACCTTTCTAAAGGCATTAGTTATTTTCCTTATTCCATTCTCAATTTCAGCACAGCAACTTGAATTTACCCAACATGTTGTTACAAGTAATTTTACAAAAGGAGCGGATGTTATTGCTGTAGATTTAGATCAGGATGATGATATGGATATCATTAGTGTAAATTCGCATACAAGTGCAGAAGTTGCTTGGTGGAAAAACAATGGGTACAATGAATTCACAAAAATTACCATTATGGATAATATCGGTAAAACCAGATCGGTAAGAGCAGAAGATATTAACAACGATCAGCACATTGACCTGGTAATTGCTATTTATGGCGAAAACAGGATCTTATATTTGGAAAATAATGGCGACGAAACATTTATAGAATACACTG
This sequence comes from Chlorobiota bacterium, assembly GCA_030632095.1. Lineage (GTDB taxonomy): Bacteria > Bacteroidota > Bacteroidia > Bacteroidales > B39-G9 > JAADFW01. The sequence goes on along the minus strand of DAOVJU010000236.1, from coordinate 887 downwards.
TGGATACCAATTTTGTGGGTGCACATACAATTGATATTAAAGATGTAAATGATGATGGAAATTTGGATGTTCTTTGTTCCGGATTTGATAATAACTTTCATAATGGTGAAATTGCCTGGTGGGAAAACAATGGTCAATCACCAATAGGATGGACAAAACATTTAATTTCCGATCGTTTTCAGCAATCCCCTTTTATTTATGGTGAAGATATGGATGGTGATGATGACCTTGATGTAATCGCCTGCGGTGAGTTGAATGGTGAAATCCTTTGGTGGGAAAACGATGGAAGTCAATTTTTTACCGAACACATGGTTGATAGTTTATTTGATTATGCTCATACGGTTATTGCCAGAGATGTTGATCTGGATGGGGATATGGATATTCTGGGAGCTGCATGCATGAGCAGTTCTATAGCATGGTACGAAAATAATGGATATCAGGAATTTATTAAACATTCGTTAGGATACTTTGCAGGAGCTTTATGGCTTGATGCTACCGACTTAGACAATGATGGTGACCGCGACCTGTTTGGTGCACCACAAGGTGCAAGTCAGCTTGCCTGGTGGGATAATCCAGGAAACCAACAGTTTATCAAACACAATTTTAACAGCACCTTTACACAATCATTTTGTGTTGTTCCTGCCATGATGGATAATGATAACGACACCGACCTTGTTGCAATAGGCTGGAATTCCAATAAAATTTCATGGTTTGAAAACAGGCTTGAGGATCCAAACCTCCTTAATATTCCCGAAAGCGTGGTTTATGATTCGGTTTATAAACGATATCTTGTTTCAAATTGCGGAGATGGAAATATTATCCAGATAGATAGTTTAGGACACCAGGACTATTTTAACACAGAACTAACTGTAGCCGTGGGCATACAT
>DAOVJU010000128.1 GCA_030632095.1 Chlorobiota bacterium | reverse complement strand
GAATTAATATTTACTACCAGGATAAGCATAAAAATCCTGATATCCTTAACTATACGGATAAGAATGCTGTAATTTCAGAGCTTAAAGTAAATGCATTTAAAAACGAAACAATCACCCTGGAAAAAGTTGTGTCAATCTATACTTCAAAAGAAGATGATAACGAATATCCCCTTTCCACAGCAAAAAGAGAAGTAATGGAAGCAGCATCATTTGATGAATTGCTTAAAGAAAGTGAAAAGGAATGGAAGAAGATTTGGGATAAAATTGATGTTAAGATCAATGGTGACCGGATTGCACAAAAATTACTCCGCTTACATCTTTATCATTTAATTGTTTCTATGTCTCCGCATAATTCCACAATAGATGCTAGTGCTACAGCTCGTGGCCTACATGGAGAAGCTTATCGCGGACATATTTTCTGGGACGAATTGTTTATACAACCTTTCTACAATCTTTATTTGCCGGAAACGGCAAAATCAATGCTGATGTATCGTTACAGAAGATTGGATAAGGCACGCGAATATGCAAAAGAACATGGTTTTGAAGGTGCAATGTTCCCTTGGCAAAGTGGAAGCGATGGCAGGGAAGAAACCCAGATCGTTCACTTAAATCCACTTTCAGGCGAATGGGGCGACGATTATAGTTCTTTACAAAGACATGTTTCCCTGGCAATTGCATACAACATCTGGCATTACTATAATACAACCAGCGATATAAAATTCTTAAATGAATATGGAGCAGAAATGTTCCTGGAAATAGCCAGGTTTTGGGCCTCTAAAGCTGAATTTCAAGCTTCGTCCGGACGATTTTCAATTGCTAAGGTGATGGGTCCTGATGAATTTCATGAAAAATATCCGGATACCGATCATGGTGGGATAAAGGATAATGCCTATACAAATATTATGGCATCGTGGGTATTCACTAAATCATTTGAAATTCTTAAAGTTATCTCAAAAAAGGCTAAAGAAAACGTTTTGGCTAAAATTGATCTGACCGAACAGGAACTTGAGTTCTGGAAACAAATATCGGATAAACTAAATATAATTGTTTCTGACAAAGGTATTATTTCACAGTATGATGGTTATTTTGATCTGCTTGAACTCGATTGGGAGGCATATCGCAAAAAATATGGAAATATTTACCGTATGGATCGTATTCTGAAAGCGGAAGGCAAATCTGCAGATGATTATAAGGTAGCCAAACAAGCTGATACTTTGATGACATTTTACAACCTTCCTGAAAAACAAGTTTCTGATATTTTAACAGGAATGTCATATAAACTTCCTAAAGATTATCTGAAAAGAAACCTTGAATATTATCTTCAAAGAACTTCACATGGCTCTACATTAAGTAGAGTTGTGCATGCTCAACTGGCCAATATGATCGGTGATCTTGATTTAAGCTGGGACCTTTATGTTGATGCATTAACAAGTGATTTTAATGATATACAGGGTGGAACTACAGGAGAAGGAATTCATCCTGGAGTAATGGCCGGAACAATTATGATAGCCATTAATACATTTGCCGGAGTTGATTTCAGGAATGATGTTTTAAGTATTAATCCAGGCTTACCGGAACACTGGGAAAGCATTGATTTTTCAATCAGCTTTAAACAAGTCAGATACGAATTTAAAATCAATAAAAAACAGATAAGAGTAAAAACAACAAATAAAAGTAAAAAACCAGTTTCAATCAATGTTAAAAACCAGAAAGTTAGTTTAGAACCTGGTAAAATTTTGAAACACAATTATTAATATGAAGCCACGAATTCACGAATAAAATATTCGAAATACATTCATGCATTAGTGGCTAAATAAATAACAAAAAAGTCAATTATAATTAATAAACTAAATTATGCTAGGCGACGTATTATTAATTACCGAGAAACATGAAACTGCCGGGAAAGCAATCTTTGACAAGATCATGGCAGGAAAAAAAGATAAATATATAGTTGCAATTTCAGGTGAATCCGGTTCAGGAAAAACTGAACTTGCCCATGTAGTTGCAAAGCTCTTAAAAGCTGAAGGCATTAGGGCAAAACCTTTGCATATTGACAATTATTATCGCATTCCTCCTCTGAAAAGGACCAAATGGAGAATAGAGCATGGAATGGAAAGCATTGGATTCACCGAATACGACTGGGAAACTATAAACAGGAATATACAAGAGTTTAAAGCCGGAAAGAAAGCAACCATGCCTTGCATTGATATTGTAACCGACCAGGTTGATACATTAATTACTGATTTCAGCGAAATAGAATTATTAATTATTGACGGGCTTTATGCCATTAAGACAGAACAGGCAGATTTAAGGGTATTTATTGAACTTACATATCACGAAACAAAAAAAGCACAGCTTAAACGTGGTAAAGAACCTCAAAACGAATACAGGATGAAAGTTCTTGAACGCGAACATGTTGTTGTTCAATCATTAAAACCTACAGCTGATCTTTTTGTAAACATGGAATATAAAGTTGTTGAAGCTACTAAATAGTTTGAAGGTTTAAAGGTTAAAAAGTTCAAGGTCTAGGTTCTTTTAATAAAATTTTACAGATGAATGTGCGGATGAGTTCTCCCTTTCAGGGGAGTTAAAGGGGTGCGGGAAGGAATTGCAAACAAGAATCGCTAAATTTACAAAACAGCACTAAAAACTTCTTATTATATAATTACACTCAAACTTGTAAAACGCGAAATTTTTACTAATTAACAACATAAAACTTAAAAAACATGAAATCAAAATTAACTGTTACAGCTTTTCTACTTATTTCAGTAGCTCTTATTTTCTCTTGTGCACAACCTTCAGCAACACAGGATGAAGTAGCAAATACTGAAAACGTAAACTGGTCAAACAAAGTTATTTACGAAGTGAATATCAGACAATTTACTGCAGAAGGAACATTTGCTGCTTTTGAAGATCACATACCACGATTAAAAGAACTTGGAGTTGATATTTTATGGTTAATGCCAATATTTTCTACTGGTGAGAAATATATAAAAGCTACATCAAATAAATTCGTTGAAGAAATTAAAAACCCTGAAGAACGTGCAAAATATTTGGGTAGTTATTATTCATCAAAAGATTATCTTGCTGTAAACGCGGATTATGGGACCATAGAAGAGTTTAAAGCATTAGTGCAAAAAATTCATGATTCGGATATGTTTGTAATTCTTGATATTGCTGCAAACCACACTGCCTGGGATCATGTATGGTTTGAAACTCATCCGGAATACTATACTAAAATTAAAAAAGGAACTATTCCATGGAATCCTGAATGGATGAAAGAGCACCCTGAATTTTTTAATATGCTCAAAGAAACTGGATATACTTACCCCATTGAAGAAGGTGAAACAGATTGGTGGGATACTGCCGAATTAAATTATAAAAACGAAGATTTGAGATCAGAAATGAAAAATGTTTTGAAATTCTGGATTGAGGAATGCAATATTGATGGCTATCGATGTGATATGGCAGGTAAAGTTCCAACCGATTTTTGGGAAGATGCAATTTCAGGAATGAGAAAGATCAAACCTCTTTTAATGCTTTCTGAATGGGAAACTCCTGAACATCTGGTTAAGGCCTTTGATATGAACTACACCTGGACTATGATGCACACTATGGAAGATATTGTTAAGGGACATAAAGATGCAAGCTATATTGACTCAGTATTAGAAAATCAAAATCCTACTTATCAAAAGGATGATATTAGAATGTATTTCACAACTAATCATGATGAAAATGCCTGGGCAGGAACTGTATTTGAAAGATATGGAGATGGTGCTAAAACCTTTTCGACCCTTTGCTTTACTTTAAATGGGATGCCTTTGCTACATAGTGGCCAGGAAGTTGGATTAAACAAAAGATTACGCTTTTTTGAAAAAGACACTATTAATTGGAATGATAGTGGATTTTCAAATTTCTATAAAGTATTAACCAAATTAAAGCATAACAATGAAGCTCTGTGGTGTGGTGAAAACGCCGGCGACTTCATAAAAGTTACAACTTCGAATGATAAAGAAATATACTCGTTTGTGAGGCAAACTGACAGTGATAAAATATTTGTTATATTGAATTTAAGTAACAAAGCACAGAATGTTGAGATGAACAGTGAATTCATCTCAGGAGAATTTGAGGAAGCTTTTAGCCTGGAAAAATTAAAAGTTGAAAAACATCTTATGCTTGGTCTTCAACCCTGGGAATATAAAGTATTTGTAAAATAAAATGCCAAAATTTTAAATTTTGAAGTACAATATCTTTTTTCCGAAAAACTACAGTAAAGGCCAGCCTGGTGGTTGGCCTCTCATTGTATTCCTCCATGGTGCAAGTGAGCGGGGAAATGATATTAATAAATTATTAAACCACGGACCACATAAATTTGTGGAAAAAAAGAATCTTCCATTTGTAATTCTTTCACCACAGTGCGCACATGGAGAGTACTGGGAGACAGATAAAGTAATGTATTTACTCGATCTGGCCATTGAAAAACATTCAATTGATCCTAAAAAGATATATCTAACTGGTTTAAGCATGGGAGGCTTCGGAACCTGGCAAGTAGCAAGTCATTATCCTGAACGCTTCGCGGCAATAGCACCGATTTGTGGTGGAGGTAGCAGATATATGGCTTTTAAATTAAGAAACATGCCTGTTTGGGTTTTTCACGGTGCAAAAGACACAATTATACCAGTTTCCAAATCAGAAGAAATGGTATATTTATTACAGAAGGAAGGTAATAATCCTGAGTTTACAATCTATCCAGATGCTGCTCACGATTCATGGACTGCCACTTATAAAAGCCCCAAATTATATGAATGGTTTTTAGAACACGAGATTAGAGGAAAAGGAAAAAGAAATAAGATAAGAGGGATTAAAGATATTGCATAATAATCTAACCTCAATTATTCATAAAAGCCGCGAATTCGCTAATAATAAATGAATTATGATGTTTGCTTTTTTAAAATCATTCGTGCATTAGCGGCTAATAGAGACATGTAAGGAAGTTTATGAACCACGAAGTGCTTCGCAACCGCTAAAGCTTTATGCGAACGCGGTCAGCGAAGCTCATTAATCAGGCTATATATTATAATTTCTCTATTCACTATTGTTTATAAGTATATTAGTTTATAAGTTTATACCCAAAACGCTCTAATAATTCTTTTCTATTTTAACTTTTCAATCAATGAAAAACCAATTCCACTCAGTTTTAGTTTTATTAATTACAATCCTGGTAAATTCCTTTTTACATGCTCAGGAAATAAAAGTTGAACCTGCTTTCTGGTGGATAGGGATGAATAATCCTGAATTGCAATTGCTGGTTTATGCTGAAAATATTGCTGAATCGGAAGTTGAAATTAAATATAAAGGTATTGAACTTGTAAAGGTAAATAAAGTTGAAAATCCGAATTATTTATTTATTGATTTGAAGATTCAACCAGATGCAAAACCAGGTAAATTCAATATTGAATTTCTTAAAAAAAATGGCAAAAATGACATTGTTTTTTATGAACTGAAAAAACGTAAAAAAATATCTGAAGATTATAAAGGTTTCGATAATTCGGATGTTATATACCTTATTATGCCAGACCGTTTTTCTAATGGGAATCCGGAAAACGATTCACATCCGGACATGCTCGAAAAAGCTGACAGGAATAATCCGGATGGACGACATGGTGGCGATTTACAAGGTATTATCAATCATTTGGATTATATTTCAAACCTTGGAGTTACAGCAGCATGGCTTACTCCATTCCAGGAAAATAATCGACCAAAATACTCTTATCATGGATATGCAATAAGCGATTTTTACAAAACCGATCCACGCATTGGAACCAATAAAGATTATGTAAAATTTGTTGAAGAATGTCATAAAAGAGATCTAAAAGTAATTATGGATGTTGTATTAAATCATTGCGATACAACGCATTGGTTTATCCGGGATTTACCATCACAGGATTGGATTCACCAGTTTCCGGAATTTACCCGATCAAATTTCAGAACTCCGGTACAACTTGATCCGTATGCTTCAGATTTCGATAAAGAAAAAATGTTAAACGGTTGGTTTGACAGGTTTATGGCTGATTTGAACCACGATAATCCATTCTTATTGAAATATTTAATACAAAACACAATCTGGTGGATTGAATCTGCCGGTTTAAACGGAATTAGGCTTGACACGCAACCATACTCTGAAAAAGAACATGTTGCAACCTGGGCTAAAAGCATTTTTGAAGAATATCCTGATTTTAACATAGTTGGTGAAGCCTGGTTGCAAAAAATTGCTATTACAGCTTACTGGCAAAAGGATGCAAATAATGTTGATGGTTATAATTCAAATATTCCATCAGTAACCGATTTCCCAATGCATAGTGCAATCTCACAAGCATTTAATGAAAATGAAGGCTGGGCAGAAGGTATGGCAAGATTATATTATATTCTTGCACAGGATTTTTTATATGCAAATCCGGAAATGAATTTAATTTTTCCTGATAATCATGACCTTAGCCGTTTCTATCAGAACATGCAAAAAGATATCAGAAAATATAAAATGGGGCTTAGCTTTATATTAACAACACGTGGAATCCCAATGATTTATTACGGAACCGAAATTCTAATGGTCGGTAAAGAACATGCAGGACATGGTTATATCAGGAGAGATTTTCCCGGAGGCTGGCCAAATGATACTATAAATGCATTTATACCTGACGGAAGAACAGTTATCCAAAATGAAGCATTTGATTTCTTGAAAAACCTGCTAAACTGGAGAAAAGAAAAAGAGGTTATTCAAACCGGTAAATTAAAGCAGTTTGTACCCGAAAATGGAATTTATGTTTATTTCAGGTATAATGAAAACGAAACAGTTATGATAGTGCTCAATAATAATGATGAAGAGAGATCATTCGAGACAGGCAGGTATAATGAAGTTATAAAAGATTACTCTAAAGGATACGAAATAATTTCTAAAAGTGAATTAAATGATATTTCAAATATTTCAATCTCTGCTAAATCTGCAATGATAATCGAGTTATATAATAAATGATAATAAAATGAAAATCAAACAATTTTTTAATAATCTGAAAATTATTGCCAGGATAAATATGTATATGGCTGGTATATTATTGATTATTTTGCTGGTAATAATTGGTTTTTATAAATATCAGGTTTACAATATCCTGAATAAAACACGCAATCAGGTATTTATAGATATTGATGATATTGTTAATGTATGTAATATAATAGAAAATCAAACCAAAAATGGATTTGATATTGAAGATTATAATTTACTTAAACCCTTCATAAACAATAAAAAATATTTTGAAACAGGTATTACTGTACTTGTGGCAAAATCAGGCGAATATTTAATTCATCCACACAGAGAAGGTAAAGTTGCATTAAATGAGGAAATTCATCAGAAGCGTTTATCATTTATTGAAAACAGGGGATATTTTCATTATTTGACAAATCAGGAAGGGATACAGGAAGAAAAATATCAATATTTTCATTATTATGAACCTTATGAAGCTTTTATAATTATTGATCTGGTAAAAGATGAATTATTTCAGGAATTAAACAAAATGAGGAACATGATAATAGTTGGATTAATTTTTGCCATTTTTCTCTTTTTTATAGGAGTTTATTTAATGCTAAAACCAATTGTCGGTGCTATTAATAATATTGGATACAACATTAGTGAAATGGCCCGGGGAAAAATTGTTAATAAGCTTTATTGCAGGTTTAATGATGAAATTGGAGATATTACAAATTCAATAAATATATTAATTGAAGGCCTGAACAAAACAGCCCGGTTTTCAGATGAAATTGGAAAGGGTAATCTTGATGCTGAGTTTAACCCTCTAAGTGAAAATGATGTACTCGGTAATTCGTTACTGGAAATGAGAAGCAGCTTAAAACTGGCAAAAGAGGAAGAAGGGGAAAGAAAAATTGAAGTCGAAAAACAAAACTGGGCCACACAGGGATTAGCCAAATTTGCTGATATTTTAAGACAGGATAATGATAATATTGATAAGTTATCCTTCAATATTATGAGTAATTTAGTAAGCTACCTTGAAGCTAACCAGGGGGCAATATTTGTTATAAATGATTCTGATCCTAAAGATGTTTTTTTTGAGTTAACTTCAGCAATTGCTTACGATAGGGAGAAATTAATGAAACAACAATTTCGTGCCGGGGAGTCATTGGTTGGCAGGGCAATACATGAAAAGTTAACAATTCATTTGAAAGAAACTCCTGAAGAATATATAAACATTACATCAGGAATGGGAACTGCTAATCCAAACAGCTTGTTAATAGTTCCACTTTTGTTAAATGATGAAGTTTTTGGTGTTATCGAACTGGCTTCGTTTAAAGAATTAGAGAAATACCAAATTGAATTTATTGAAAGGTTGGGAGAAAATATTG
>DAOVJU010000001.1 GCA_030632095.1 Chlorobiota bacterium | reverse complement strand
CGCAATGCTTTTTAGAAGACAAAAGACAGATTCAGTAGTAACTTCTCAATAAGTTGTGGCAGATAGTTAAACCGAACAATAGAACATTTGAACAATAGAATTAAGAATAGCGAAGTAAAAATAAACGCAAATTGATATATTTTAAATATTTGATTGGAATATTGGAAAAATGCAAAAATTCCTTTTAAAGCCATATTACAAGCTTGACACAGGTGAAGCAGGTTGCGATGAAGCAGGAAGAGGTTGCCTGGCAGGCCCGGTTTTTGCCTCTGCTGTGATGCTTCCCCCGCAATTTGACCATCCATTGTTAAATGATTCGAAAAAGTTAAGCGAAAGAACAAGGCTGGAGTTAAAGGAAATAATTGAAAAAGAAGCGCTTTGTTGGGCTGTTGCAAAGGCAGGCAATGCAGAAATAGATAAAATAAACATATTAAATGCTTCAATTCTTGCTATGCATAGAGCAATAATATTGCTTAAGCAGGTTCCTGAACACTTGATAATTGACGGAAACAAATTTAAACCGTATAAAAAAATCCCATTTAATTGTATAGTTAAGGGTGATGGTAAATATGCATCAATTGCTGCAGCATCAATACTGGCAAAAACACATAGGGATGAATATATGAGAAAAATCGGGGAAGAATTTCCTGTTTATTCATGGGATAGAAATAAAGGGTATCCAACAAAACAACACAGGGAAGCAATAAAAAAGTATGGAGTTACAAAATATCATAGAATGAGCTTCAGATTGCTTGATGAGCAACTTGAACTGGAGTTTGAAGTGAAGAATTGAGCAAATAAACCTATTATTTTCAGGTTTCATTCTATCTTATAATTATGTATTTTTGTATAATCATTATGTTTTAATATATTTTAGTATCTTATTAGATATGAACACATATAAAAATGAAGCAATTGACTTTAAATATAAGCGATAATAAATTCCATGCCTTTTGGGAGTTTATAAAAACACTGAATTATGTTAAAATACAAGAGCCTGATAAAAAATCTTTGGCTGAACTGCAAAGCAACCTTAACCAGGTTAAAATGATGCAGGAAGGTAAAATAGAAAAGCAAACGGCTAACGATTTTTTAATGTATGGCATTAAGACGAAAAGGCAAGGGCTGCCCTGAAAGATACTGAACTGCTACAACAATTCAAGGAAGTAGAAAAAATGAATAATGAGGACAAAAAGACCATTAAGAACATAATTGACGCTTTTATCAAAAGAAGCAAATTAAATCAGATTGCTGCACTGTAATGATTACTGAAGATCTCCTTAAGGAATACGATTCTAATTTCTCATCTACTGCACTTTTACCTAAATATGAACGAAGAAGGTTTATTATCATTTCATTTTTTATAGTCTTGGTATGGTCGATTTTAGCAATATTGTTTTTCAAAAAATTGCTAATATCTTATTTATTATTATTTACCTTAATTCTTGGATACTTATCTCATATCTATTATAGCTTTAACCGTATTTACAAAGAGTATAAATATACCTTTAAGATGTCTTGGAATGAAGTTCCCAACCCAATTAGTAAAGTGCAATGTAAAAAATTGAAAGAATACCTATCAAATAACAAGATTAACAACCCTCATATTATTTTATCTCTAATTGATGAAATAAATCAAAAAATTAATGATAGAAAATCGGATATGACTTTTATAAGTATTGTAATAGGAGTTGTTACAGTGATTATATTCACTTTTATGAACTATATTGACCCTCCTGTTAAAGTCACTCGAGTAGATTATATAATAGGATTAATAATTCTTATAGCATCAATTTTTATGTTTTTGCTTATTAGAAAGGTATATATTGAGATAAGAGACACCAAAATATATAGCTATAAAAAATTGGTTACACTGCTTAGAGAAGAGTATAAACAGTTATTGAAGAGTAATTAAAAAACCAAAATGCTTATGGCTTTAATTAATGTATTTACATGAAAAACTATTTCAAAAACATTAGTCCTTCAGAGTTTATAATTGGCCTGTTCGCTCTCATATTCTCTGTAACCGGTTTAATAATCTTATTCATTTTTATATTTCAATTAAGAAGGGATTACCAAGCTTTGGGGCCTAATAATATTTTGTTGGAAGAAACCGGACAAGCTGGAGATTTTATTGGTGGTTTGGTTGGTTCTGTCTGGGCTTTTGCTGGAGTGTTGTTGTTCTTCCTGGCATTGAGAGTACAACGAAAGGAGTTAGGTACTCAATTAGAGGAACTTAAATTGCAACGTGAAGAACTTAAATTGCAGCGTGAAGAATTTAAAACAACCAGGATTACTAATGTTATTTATAGACAATTAGAACTTGCTGAAAAAATCATAGATAACTTTACTCCAAGTACCAGGGTTAATGGAAATATAAGGAATAAAGGCTATAAAATACCTGCTTAACAATGATTTCGCTGGAGTAAAAAATCTAAGTATTAGAATTCATCATTTAGTTCAAATGGTTAATGATTATGAAGATATATTCCGCAAGTTATCCAATAATTGTGAAGTTGTAAAAAAAATATTGATCTCAATTAAAGATAGTGAACTAAGAAAAGAGCTTAAAGAAGTCTTTATTTACAACATTGATCCTGATGTGTTTCAATTAGCTAGACGCATTTATTCCATCATGACTGCAGATTTTAAAAAAAGTTATTCGGATGAAACAGATTACACCAAGCATATTCATTATTGGCTTTATGCTTATGTAAAAAAGGTTGATGAGTTTGTTTATGGTGTAGAAGATTAGCGGTAAAACAAAAAACCCTTCCATTTCTGAAAGGGCTTTGTTATTTTCTTTAATGCTGTAAAGCAAAATTATCTTGTATCATACCTTACACTATCATAATAATTTAATTTCTCAAAAAGACCGTTGTCGTTTATTTTGTATTTGGTAGTTACAGAGTCAAACTCCGGATAATATCTTCCTTTTTCTTCTGGATAGCTTTTTGCATTACCGGTAATATTGTAATGAATAATTGCGCCGTTTGTAAAATATGATTTTTCAACAATTCCACCACCAGGATAGTAATAATCTCGTGCTAAAGTAAAGCTTGAAATAATTTTACCGTTATCATCAAAATTGATATATAACAATTTGTAACTATTCGATCCATCATAGCAATCATCAATTAGAAAAATACTGTTACATGGCCCATTATCCATATAAGAATAAAAATACAGGTATTTGTAAGCATATTTGTGACTGTTATTTACTGTATAAGTATTAGTAAATTCATCGTTTCCAAACAGGTATTTTGTATAAAAAACAGAGTCAACCTTTTTAAAATTGGTTTCATTAACATTTTCCTCGTTAAGATTTAGTTTTTCCAAATCAAATTCCTGTAGGCCTGTAATTTTTGATTTACTTTGAAGTAGTTCACAAAAGCTTAATTCTTTAACCTGCTTAATTTTCGGTTCTTCTGCCTTTGTTTCCCGTGATTCTTTTTTCTCACTATTTACAGGCTTGCAATTAACAAGTGTTATAAGTAAAATTAATATTGAAATAATTCTAAACATAGTTTGCATTTTAATTATATTATTAATAAAATCCACCTTGTGAAGGATCTAAATCTCTACCATCATGATATTCACTTGAAGTATTCTTTAAAAACATTAATCCTTGTGGCTCATTACTAGTTGAACTTTCTACTGAAGTAGCCATAATAGAACTTAATTTTTTAGATAAATAACCTATAGCAGTTTTTGTTATTTCGGCAAAATCCTTTCCTTTATATAATTCCCCTTCAGGCCGTCCGGCTCCAACAAAATGTCTCTCCCATTTGGATCCAGCCCATAAATCCCCATTAGTATTAGTTGTGGTTTCATTTATACTTTCTCCACCGTTATTTCCTGAGGATTGCATTATAGTTAAGTTACCATCTTTATCAATATCAGTTACAACCCCAGTATGAGTTATAGTTCCACCTTCTTTTTTACTCCAGTAAATAAAATCCCCTTTCCTAACATTGCTTGCATCAGTAACCCATTCGCCATTGTTTTTGAAATAATTAGCCTGATCAGCCGAATAATAACTTCCCAAATTAATTCCATCACCTAAAGCAACTTCCATTGCAAATTCAGAGCAATCAACATAATTATCAGAGATCTTTAAAGCATAATTATCTTGATTTCCATAAGTTCTGGTATCTGTGCTAACAGCATTTTGAGCGTATTTAACTCTATCTCCAGGACCCAAGCCATTATAGTCAATAAACCGTATTGGGTTATTGGCAGCATAAGCAAATGGGCTCTGGAAATTGTAGATTTCAGCCATGGGGTCTATGGATTGAAATCTGGCAATTGCAGGGGCGTAATTCGCACGGCCACCGTAGTCGATCCACGATAAAGTATGATCATTTTGTTCCTCCTTGCCATTGTATTTATAGAGATTCGTGGACAGGTTATTTCCTGACACATAGTTATTAAAGCTTAGCCCAAAGGGGTAGTAAGAACTTTCGCTCAAGACTTCCGGAGTACCATCGTTATTGTCATCGGTAAAAGTAACCCTCACGTTCCCTAAATGGTCTCTTAAAAAGTATTCGTAACGTAAACTGTTGTCTTCTTTTGGTACTAATCGCCCATCGCCGGTATGGATCAGTTCTAAACCATCGGCATCGTATTCAAAGCCACCAACATATTCCCGGTATGATATTAGATTACCACTTTCGTACACTTCTTTCCTAAGTTTTGCACCATTAGCATCGTAAATATACTTTATTTGATTACCGTGTGCAAAATCAATTTGTACAGGCAGATTAAGATAATTGTATTTTATCTTTTCTATTTCCTTATTTAAATCCTTTTCCAGGTTTCCATTGGCATCATAGAAATATTCCTGGTCAAAACTTGAATTTCCATCCACGAATCCCTGGCCGTTATCAGAATCGCAATAATCATATACATTAGTCAACTTATTGCCATCATAAGTATATTGCAGCAAATCAATTGAACCATATTTATCTTCTTCAAGCAAACCGCTTCGCTTTAACTCTGTTATATTCCCGTTTTTATCATATGAAATGTCTTTTACTGTATAATAATTGTTTTCCAGTATCCATCCTTCACGCATGTCGAAACTTGCGTATTCCGCTTTGTTTAAGCGGTTTATACTGTCGTAGCTATAAGCAAAACCTCGTGTGATATCATCTTTTGCAGACCTCCACTGCATAGCGGTAATATTTCCATTGAATTGATTTTCTACTTCTATTTCTCCCTGATCGGATTTGTAATCTAAAGCATCTTTCGCCTCGTTCCAGGGATATCCGGTTAGTCCTAAAACATAATTTAATTCCATTCCAAAAAGATCATCGTTAAATTTTTTTGATTTTAGCCTGGAATTATTAATTTTTGTTAACCATCCACGTATATTATATGCATAATCTGTTTCCTGTAACCAGGATTGCCCTTCATTTTCAGAATGCATTTTTTTTATGTTCATTTCACCCAGTTCGTTGTATTCCATTGCTGATGCAATGACCGGATCCTGATCGTTAACCTGGTGTTGAGTATTAAGTAACCTTCCGGCATGATCGTAATCGTATCTTTCGGTGATGATTACTTTATTTGGGCCTTCGTAATTATGTATTTTCATGGTTTTTACAATTTCACCGGAAAAATTATATTTGTTACATACCACGTCTTTACCCCCGATATGATTATCAGAAATAGTCTGGATTACGCGATTGTATTTATCATAATATATTACAGAATAAAGCCAAATCTTAAGATCAGGAACATAGGTTTTGGTATGTGCTACCTTCCCAATTACCCTCATAAATGGTTCAACATCGAAATCATCAATTCGCTGGTACTTGTAATCATTATATTCCGGAAAATCATAGTTGTCGTACCATGTTTCGGTGTACACATCATATTGTGATGCATTTGTGGTAAACGAACTATTTTCTACGAGATAGATCAAATAATCATGTGAATAATTGGCTGGATTATTAAAAATACATGTTTTTACCGGGCGGTTCAGATTATCATATATGTTATACATCCATTTATTATGATCTTCTCTTAAGTTTCCATCCTGGGAAAATACCAGTCGGTCCAGGTTATCATAAACCATGTAAACTTCCTTTGCCCCGGGAATTTGCTTTTTAATCATGCGATGGCGTTCATCGTATTCATAGTAAAAACAATGGTCAAAATCGGTAAACATTCCACCTTTTGTTGCTCCGGGCATAATTACATAACGCAATAAATTAAAATCATCGTATACATAATATGTTTCAAGCCAGTTTTTACCGTCTTGGCTTTTCTTCAACACAATATTTCCTCTTTTATCGGTATATTTCTTAACCTGGTTATTGTTTTCATCTGTTACAATATTTACAAACAATTCATTGTTATCATAATAATCGTCAGAAAGGCAATTATTATTTCCATCCATATACCAAAAACGTACTTCATTAGTAGTATTTGTAGCTAAATCACTTTTAATTGTATTATCAAATTCAGGTTGCCATATCTTACCCGGTGAACCTTGTTCAATTACCCTGTTTAGCGGTGAATTGTCAAATACTTTTTCAGCATATGGGAACGCGGTATAAGCAAATTTACCGTTATTTCTTGCTTCCGAATAAAAATTTTCCTGTTCTAAAAATGCATGTTCACGATAGCCACCATTGCTATTAATTGTATAAGGCAAATAATCTTTCGCTTGTCTTCCATAGGCATCGTATTTAATGGGTTGAATTACATCTTTCCCTGAAGGACTAATTCCTACAGCTATTGTTTGCATAGTTCTGCCAAGGCCATCAAAGTAATTATATTTTTCTATTTTCTCTATTGCATCTAATGCACTTTCATTATTAACCGGTTTCCTTGGAGAAATACTATGAACATAGTTCTGATTTTTGTCACCGGAAATTTCCAGCGAAACCGAAGTAACTTCAGTTTTTCCCCAATTATCTGTTACCGTAAGTATATATCTTCCATATTCTTTGTTGCTAACACTTGTTGTTGTTTCACCGGTATTCCAACTGAATGAATATGGAGGCTTTCCACCATGAGTTTCCCCGGCAATAATAAATAATACAGGACCACCGGAAGTTGTTAATTGTGTATTAAGATCATTACCAAAGGTGCATTGCATATCTGTAAATTTACCACCTGAAGAAGCAATTGAAAAATCAACAATCATTTCTTTATTTTGATTTGATGAACCAATGCTTACAGACCGTAATAGCTGATCATTTCTATAATATCTAATATATCCTGATTCTCTTTTAACAACCAGCTTATCGTTTACACTGTATGAACCATAAGTTGCTTTATAAGATCCACTCTCATAAACTCTTAATTCACCTCTTCGACAATATAAAGCATAATGTATTGTTGAAAGACTTGCATTTGCATTGTTATAAGATAATCCAAACATCTTGTATTTGCTCGTTTCTTCAGCATGGTATTCAACAAATCCGTTTTCACCCGGATCAAGTTTATTTCTTGATGCGGCACCGGCATTCCACCCGTTTGAGTTGGTTTTTACAATTGAATTTCCGTTTACACTTACATTAGTAAGATCGATCCATTCAATATCAGCAAAAACAGGAATTTTAGCTTTTGCTTCCAGCCCGGATTCGTCGGTTACCGTGACAGAATATTCTCCATATTCATCAATAGCTCTATTATTAAGCGGATGTCCATTATCCCATTCATACTGATAGTTGCCGGAAGCACCTGTTGCATCGGCATAAAGCATATCCGGTTGCTTTGTTCTTTCAACAATATGAGAACTTAAAGAAAGATCGGTGTATGGAAAAGATGCTTTTACAAAATTCATCGGAGCATTTGGCGTATGTAAGGATATATCCACTATCATTTCCTTATTTTCATCGTTTAACCCTAATGGAGTGGCCTTTAGTATTTTTCCATTTACGCTATAAATGATTTCTCCCCTGTTGCGTTCTACCCTAAATACATAAGTTGTTTCATACTGATTGTAATTTCCAACACGGTTCCCACTTTCATATATCTGAATTTCTCCCCCTCTTAAATAAATTGCATAATCGATATTGGAATAACCTGAACTACCTGCTGAGTAAGAAAGTCCAAACATTTTAAATGTTTCAGTTTCTTCAGCTTCGTATTCAACATATCCTTTATCATTTGCAGGTAGAATATTCAGTGAAGCTGCCCCGGCATTCCATCCGCTTGGTCCTTTTTTTTCTAAAAGTGTACCATTAGTATCTCCATAAACATCTGTACTAACATTTTCCTGGTCAATCCATACCACGTTATATACCTTTTGTGCGTGTATATTAACTGTAGTAACCAGAAGGATTAGAATAAACTGAAAATATTTCCTTTTCATTTTAAATAAGTTTTTTTAACTAACATGCCAATATATTTATTTAGTTTGCTATATATGTTACAGTTTCTGAAAATTGACCATTGTTGTCTTCCAGTTTTATTTCCGAATAAAATAAAGGATTCCACTCAAATATTCCAATGGTTATACGAATGTCATATCCATTTCGTACGTATTCCTGTGGTTCGGTAATTTCTGTGTTGTCAAAAACAAAACTGCTGTCGTAAAATTCTGTTCCACCTTCGGTTGTACCCAATGAAATGTAAATATTTGTGATATTCAAGGTATCGTTCACGGTTAAATATGCAATTATTTTATGATCAATTCCTGTAAGATCCGGTTCCGCACTTGGATCCGTTTCATCCATTGCAATTTCTTCCATAGGTTCAAGGCCAAGAAAGAAATTTTCAGGAGCGGATACTTGTGCTTGAATTAAACTTAACATTAAAATGTTTAAAACGATTGTTGAAATTAGAATTTTCATGATTTCGATTATTTTATTTTTATTATTATTTCATTTTAAAATATTAGCATTTGGCTTATTTCATTTATAATTGAAAATTTACATGTCTTCTGCTGATTGATTTAACAAAATGTTTTTGGAATGAGATTCACCATTTAAGGTTCCACTAACTATAATTACAGCATTTCGTATTTCTCCTGTTTTGTTCAATGATCTTGCTGCATTTATTAGTATTTCTGCTTCACTAACATAGTAATAATCAGTATTTAACCATGGAACATCCGGATTTACCTGAACGCTTAGATTTTCAAGACTGGTATTTATAAAGACAGGAATTACAGTTGTACCTGCATTATGATCAACTCTAAAAAGATCTTGCGGCACTTTTATGATATAATCTTCTTTATAGTTATATTCATTTCGTTCTAAAATATTACCATCATCATCTTTTATTTGTTTTAATCGGCCAAAATCATCGTATTCGTAATAAGTTGTTACATTGTTTTCGTTTGTTACAGAGGTCATTCCAATTAATGGATCGTAGGTGTAAGTTGTCATATGGGCATCGGCAGGATGAACGCGAATATCATCAAACCAAACAGTTCCACCACCATTATTATCAATTCTAACATACATTCTTTGTGTGTTGGATGGAATTGATACTTCTTTCTCAATATAGGTCCATTTACCTGTAACCGTGGTTCTAATATGTGTACATGAAGCTCCGTTATATAGTTCATCACTTCTATCAGGCCTCCAGAACAGATAAATATCTGCAGAAGGGCCATCACTATATACCCAACCTGAGAATTTGAATATTGTGCTTTCTGATAATGTTAAATCTATTTTTTGATTACAAAATGATGTTCTTTCGCCGGATGTGGTTTTTACTATTTTACCTGAAATACTTCCGCTATGTGAAAAGTTTTCATCATAAGTGTTGTTTGACCAACCTGATTTATCTTCAAATCCATTAAAGAAGATCTTGTCAGATTCTGCATTTACAACTTTTGCAATTGGTAATGAGTTATTATAGCCCCAGATAAATGAAGTTGGAATATCATTTTCTTTATGGTATTGGAGCAGATTACCATAAGTATCGTAATTATCATATGTCATATTTAATTTATACCTGTTATCCATGTGAAAAGCTGCATCTATAAAAGTCGGGGCATAGTCAGCCAGAGGAGTTGATGTTTCTAATGTATAAATTTCCCATGGTTCAATTAAGTCATAGGAATCAATAGTTTGAAAGTTTTTGTATATATTAATTTTTCCACTTATTACACCTGCATCAGATTTTGTGGTATATACTTCAATAGGTTTAATTATATGATTTAAAGCTAGATGCCATATTCCTTTTAGATATTCGTCTGTGGGAAACACTGTAAAATCAGGGGAATAATCAAGCGGATATTTATATGATTCTATTATTTCTGAACCATCGCTTTGGAAGGTACTGATTTCATTAATTTGGCCGTAATTGTTATATAAATAGTTTGTGCTTGTTGCTACCGCTTGGGTTTCTGAATTGTAATAATCTGTTACAACTCTTTGAGAAAGATTTTTTGTGCCACATAAACTATAATATATAGAATACTTAAGATTTGGATTAATTGAAATATAATAACGCTTAACTTTAATTGATGGTATTTTTCTAAATGAATAGATATTAAATATATTCTCTATTTCCTTAACTTTAAAACCATCTTTATTAACAATTGTTTTTTTCAATAATTGTCCTCTATTCCAATCGTAATTAGGGTTTGAAGGAAATGGAAAAGGACATTTAATTTCAAAATCTACAGGGCCATTTTTAATTAATGTATTGGGTCTTGAATAAACATATTCTCCAACTGAAATATCCCCAGATGTATTGTTATTCATAGACGTAGTAATTAAATCAGCAGTAGTAGTTCCAAATTCAGCAGGTATGGCATATTCATAAATAATTTTACCTTCTGCACTATTATTTTCTGTTACTTTTCTATAACCAACATGACTGCCTTTTGTTGTTCCTAATTCTCCAACTGAAGTAGAATATCGTTTAACACAATATTCTGCTTTTTCTTCATCAGGAAGTCCTTCGGCAGGTATTGAGTTACAAGCCCAAGGATAAAAACTTGCAAACAGAGGTAAACCAAATATTCTTCCTGAAGTAATTCCATCATCTTCAGTATATGTGAATGTTTTTTTCAATACCTCAGATTCTGAATCAGTTGAAATAATTTCTTTAATTCTTATTCCTCCACCAATTTTTTCTTCACCATCTAATAAAAACCTATTCGATTCATATGTTAATTTTTTAGAACCTCCAGTAGGATAATCAATTTTATTTAAAATACATGCTTGATTTACTGTTGTTTCAGGCTCCCGATTTTCACCTGTAATTTCTATATA
The DNA here is from genome assembly GCA_030632095.1 of Chlorobiota bacterium. GTDB lineage: Bacteria > Bacteroidota > Bacteroidia > Bacteroidales > B39-G9 > JAADFW01. The sequence goes on along the minus strand of DAOVJU010000001.1, from coordinate 21,328 downwards.
TGAATCATCACCCGGACGAATATATATGGAATAAATACTATTATAAAAAGATGTATTTGTTACTTCGTAATTTTTATATTCATATATTTTAGGAATAAAATTAATTCCTTGGAGCATATCTGTATAAGCTGCATCATCAGCATTATTACTATTATAATATCCCCAAAAATCTTGTTCAAAGGAAAATTTATTTGGTAATAGAGTTTCATTATAAAAAAACTGTGTTGGAGGTAATGTTTTTGTAGTTCCAAAAACAAATTCCTGAATATTATCTAGTTTCAATCTTTTATAAGCAAATTTATTCGGATCAGATATTTCATCTATTCCATCCGATATAAAATAAGATGTATTTAATTTAAAGGATTTTATAGGATTAGTAGCTACTTTATTATATATCAAAACATCAGACAATGCCTTTTTACTAATAACTGATCCGTCACTTAAATTCCATTTCCGTATTACGTCTTCTCTTTCGTTTGTTGCAATAAATTTAATTTTACCATTATTCCAAATAATTTCTGTTAATCTATGTCCCTGGATTTCAAATAAGCTTTTTGCCCACCTGGTACTAGATATTTTCTTTGACACAGAAGGGAATCCCATTTTATAAAAGGGTTCAGGATCATAATTGAAATTGATTTCTTGCCCTGTTGTGGTAATGATTTTAGTTAAAAACCAAGAAGAATTATACGTTTTATCATACATACCACTAACGTTTAAAGGGAAAAAATTCAAAGGCCCTTCTTCCAAGGTACTTAAATCAAAAATATCTGATTCTAAACAGGGCATCATTAAAGTATGCTCATATTTATCAAATATGTATTTTACTCCATCATCTGTTGTTATTGTAAATTCAGTAATAAATCCATGCGCATCTATATTACCTGCTGCATCTTTTTGCTCAAATTCAATTAAGTAGTTTTCTTCTCCAATAAAATTTATGTTTTTATCACAATCGAACATGAATTTGCCTGTATGCCCATTAAAATTGAAATAGAAAATATCAGGTTCACCATCAATATTACCTTGAGCAAATTTTTCATCATCATAAGAATTAAAATGATTAGTATTAAAAACTTCTTTAATTGTTTCTCCTGCGTATAAGAATCCTGAATTACTAATCCAATTTTCATTATAATAAGTTTCATCTAAATCATCTGGCAAACTTTTTACTGTTCGAGTAATAACTCCGCCAGCGTTTAATGCCCAGCCTAAGCCAATCCATGAAGATGATTGTGCAACTTTAATTCCTGACGAATGGTAACTAATAAATATTGGAAGTGAATAATCGCCTGTTTGAACAGTATATAGAGGAATAGATATTCCCGGGACTCCAGTGTATAAGCTAACAGGTGTTTCAACATATTGCCCTAAAGAAGCTGCATTAGATACAGGAGCAATATCAGTTTTCATAAAAGATTCGTAAAAATCATCTTCGTATCCTTGTCCAAAAACTTCCTGCAAATTTACACAAAAGGCTAATAATAAGATTAATAGTAAGTAGATTATGATTTTCATGGTTTAATATTTATAAAATTATCTTTTTTCTCTGAAATAGTTAGGAATCCTTCACCAGGATCATATTCCCAGTGTTCTTTATCATCTGGTAACCCTTTAACGCTTCTAGTAATGATACCACCTGCATTTAGAGACCAACCAAGGCCTGTCCAGGAGGCAGTTTCTGAAGCCTTATTTCCATTGGAATGATAACTAAGATAGACAGGTAGTCTGAATTTATTATTCTCAATATTGAATATCGGAATTGTTATTTCTGGTACTCCTGTATATAAACTTACTGGAATATCAACGTATTTACTTAACGATGAAGCTGTAGGAGAGGGTGGTATAACCTGACCGGCTTCAAATCTATCTAAATAATAATCATCCTGTGCATTTCCAATATGTTGTAATGTAAAGCTTATTGCAACTAATAAAAAGAACTTTGAAATATAAGCCATCTGTAAAAATTTCATAAAATTGCCTTTAAAATTATTTAAAATCAACAGTTAACAAGTTTTGTTTTAAACTGATATTTGATAGTCTTGTAAAAATTCGAGTGCAAAGAAACATAATAGTTAGAGAAAAAAATATGATATTAATCAGTGTTTTTATAAACACCCGGATAAATATATTAATAAGTCCAGTATAAAAAGGTTTGAATTTGATTTTCAGCTACTTATAGCCCCAAACCCAAACGGGAGAAGTATCTGAAAATCAGGCTCCCGTTTGGGATGGGGCCAAACTGATTTTCAAATTTAAAGTATAGTCTGTGTTCCTTACTTATTATTAATTTCATGTTTTGAATATAATTTAGATAGTTTCTAAATTGTTAGGTGAAAATAATCGACCTTGCCGCAAGCAGACGAGGTATTGAAGCGGAATAATATTCTTTTTATTTCTCTGCCAGCAGCGGGGAATAAGACCCGAGATCCCGATACGCTTCGCTTTCGGGATTAGTTCAACTTTATACTTTTTATTCGTTTGCAACTCTAAAAAGTATAGTTTCACTGATTTAATGGCCTTGTCGTTTTATTCTTCTCCTTTTCATTACTTTCATAATTGAGCCTAATATTATTTTGTGCTTTAAATACTTGTTAATACTCATGATCATTTCTTTTAAAGCTAACAGCCCGCGTTTATTTAATTTCTTTTCTTGTTTTTCAGCATGCTCGCGGCTCACTTTTTTTACAATCTCTTTAAATAGCTTTCGTACTTCCTCATCTTTGTTATTGTTTGGCATAGATTAATTATTAACATTCAAGTTTAGCCACTGCCAGAGTTTTAAAACTACTGGCAGGGCAGCTTCCCGCGAAGCAGTTTCAATTATCAGTTGTCAATAGACAATAATAAATTGAATTAGTATCTTAGATGCTTGTTTTGCATTGATTAATAGCATTTTGCGGTATTATATTATCCTTTTTAACGCATAAAGGTAATATATTCACCCGCAGGAATACAATATATTATCTGTAGAAGTATTAAAATTATATATATTGATGTCTATAAGCCTGAAAATAAAAGAATTACTAAAAGATAAAAAAATAACCTATAAGGAATTATCAACATTAACCAATATTCACGAGAAAACAGTTGCCAATTACCTGAACGATAAAACTCCTATGCCGGTGAATGCATTAATTGCCATTGCACAAATAATTGAAGTTCCGGTATATAGTTTCTTTGAAGATATGGAAAATGAAAAGCCTTACCTTGAAAACTCAAAGATTCCCGGTACTATTAGAGAAGATGATGCTGGTTATCAGAAAAATGCCGGGAACCAGCGTATGAAAATTGAGATGTTGAAAAAAGAAATCGCCTACCTGAAAGCCTTACTAAAATCTAAAGATGAACTGATAGAAGTGTTGAAGAAGAAGAATGAATAGAAATAAAGTACAATTTCATCCCGTTGAATGCTTAGCAAAATTTTATTCAATAGGGTGAATAATGGTTCTATTGCTATATTGTTCTATTGTTATCCAACAACAATTGAACAATGAAATCCGATACGCTCATTCTTCGCTACGGGGCAGGCAATTGAACAATTAATTTATTAACACCAATAGCAAGCGTTTAACGTAGTGTAACGCGTGCAAATTCTAGCAAAACTATATCAAGTAAACCGTGGCATCCACAATAGTTATTTGTAGAACTAAAAAGATAATCTTCCGGGTTTTCAATAAGTATTTCTCTATATTTTTAAGAATTAAAAAAGATATTTGTACGGTAATAAATATACAGGAAAATTGTCAATATCAATAGCAGAAATTTCTTCACCTCCGTAAAAAACATACATTGCTTCAATATTTTGTTCAAAGTTTCGCTTAAAACTTTGCAAACCTTTTAGTTCTTTTTTTGTAATATTTTGGGCACTTTTTACTTCCACACAAATTATTTGTCCTTCATTATTTTCAATAATAAAATCTACTTCGAAAGTTTTATTGTCTCTATAATAAAAAATTTCAAAGTTTTCGTTTGAGAACGAAATATGTTTTTTCAATTCATTGTAAATATAATTTTCAAGTAACTGTCCGAATAACTTTCTGTCTTTTAATAATTTATCTTCTGATATTCTTGATAAATGACTAATAAAACCGGTATCTGTGAAATATAATTTATTCATTTTTTTTACTTGTTTGCCAACATTCTTTTCATAAGGTTTCAGTTTTTCAATTAAAAACATTGCTTCAAGCAGATAAATATAGTTTCCGACTGTGTCAAAACTCAGTTTTAGTTTATTTGTCAAGTTGCTAATATTTAGCAAGTTAGCTGATTGCATAGATAGCAATTTCAATAATTCCGGAATTTTATTTGCTTTTCTTAAATTGTTTTCCGTAAGGCTGTTAATATCTTTACTGATTCTTGCTTTGAAATAATTTGAAAACCATTTTTTATGCATACTAACATCAATTGATTGAATTTCAGGAAAACCTCCGATAAGCAATCTGTTTAATATTTCATTATGATTTTGATTTTTGATATTTTCAAAATATTTATAAAAATCGGGTTTGAACAAGATTTCTAATAAACTAAAATTTATATAATTCAACTCAGTAAAAGAAAATGGATAAAGTTCATAACCAACCATTCGCCCTGCCAAACTCTCGTTTATTTTTACTGATTTTAGCAAATCAACCGAGCCTGTTAATATAAATTGACCTTTTTTATCAGGTTTATTATCTACAAAAGTTTTTATTTTATTGATAATATGTGGAACTTTTTGAACTTCATCTATAATAATCGGCGGTTTGTTTGTTACAAAAAATAAATTCGGATTATTTTTTGCTAACTGTAACTTTTCTTCATCATCAAAAGTAACGTAATTATAACTTTTTTTAGTGGCAATTTGCTTAACAAAAGTTGTTTTTCCGGTTTGTCTTGCACCATTAATATAAACAATTCTGAAATTATTTAGAGCCTTTAAAATTTTACTTTCAATTTTCCTGTTAATCATAATATTTTTTACAAAGATAGTTAATTTTCAATATATTACAAACACAAACCCGAAAACACCCCCGCCTGAACTGAGGAATAACCCCAGATGAACTGAGGAATAACCCCAGGTGAGCTGAGGAATAACCCCAGGTGAGCTGAGGAATAACCTCGTTAGGCTTAGGCTGGGTTGTTACAAATTTAATGTTCTTTAATTTTTTTTCGTTTCATTTCAGTAGTATTGTACATTTCAAAGTATTGAATTTGAATAATGAACATTATTTGCAAAATTATGTTGTAACATTATAGTCAAAAGGAATTTACTCCTTTTGAAGAATAGTTACAGAATAATTAAACAATACAAACAAATAAAAACCTGCTATTAGTGCCTTTGCTGAAGCTTCAGCGTATGCATATAACAGGTGTGTGTTTTAAAGGAAAGTTGTTAAGCAGTATAATTAAAACAATCCGTGTAACTCGGCATTTATTTTATCAATTACCCCACTTAAATCTTCTGTATTCTCAATAAAATTATTCTTGTCAACATCAACAATTAAAATCTTTCCAAGATCATATTTGCTAATCCATGCTTCGTATCGTTCGTTCAGTCTTTTAAGATAATCAAGGCGTATTGTGTTTTCATATTTTCTGCCACGTCTTTGAATCTGGTTAACTAAAGTTGGAACTGTTGACCTTAAATAAATTAACAATTCGGGCGGCTTAACCAACGAGCTCATTAATTGGAAAAGTTCAGAATAATTCTCAAAATCACGTGTTGTCATCAAGCCCATAGCATGTAAATTAGGAGCAAAAATATAAGCATCTTCATAAATTGTCCTGTCCTGAATTACGGTTTTCCCCGACTTTCTAATTTCTAAAACCTGGTTAAACCTGCTATTTAAAAAATAAACCTGCAAATTGAACGACCATCGTTGCATGTCATCATAAAAATCGTTCAAATACGGATTATCATCAACATCTTCATAATGGGCTTCCCAGTTAAACTGCTTTGATAATAAGCTTGTTAAAGTGGTTTTCCCGGAACCAATATTTCCGGCAATTGCAATATGCATGGATTTATATTTATTAAAGTTTGAGTACGAATTTAAAAAATATTTTTTATTTAAGCTTATAAATTAATATTTCCTCTTTGTTTTTTACTATAGAAATATCCTGTTCAACTTTAATGTCAATAATACTGTCACTTTCATTAATACATAAAGTATCATAATCAATCAGTTTCATGTTGAATGTAATTATACAATTGTTCCTGTTGAACGTAACTTTCTGATTATTAATTTGAAAATCATCAAGTTCTTTAAGAGGTAATGTTTTTAAATAATGCCCATAACTATTAAAAACCAGTATTCCTGTATTTGGCAGGTTTAAATATACATTATTGTTTTTCTCTAGTAAAAAATTGGGGGCTAAATCGTTAGTTATTATTGAACTAAGCTTCGGGCTTTTGTTTACTAGTTTTAAATCTTTATTAAGATGCAATATCTGTTGTAATTGAACACAGTAAATCCAAAACCCGCTTTGTTCAGAACCAGATGCAAGTTTTATTGGACCATAATTTAAATCGTCTAATAATATAGGGCTGCCTATTTCTGACAGATTATTATCAAGAAAAATTATTTGATTAAATTCTTCATAAAAAATCAATATCCGCATTGGATCCGATACATCAACACTTGTAATTAAACCTGAATAATTATTTGAGTATTCCGAAAGATAATTCCCATGCTTATCGTATTTTAACAGCGTATTGTCTGAAATTATATAGATGTTCTGAAGGTTATCAATTGTTATATTACCCCCCTTAACGTTCAGTGTTTTAGTTAATATCCATTGCTTATCTGTATGAACATTAAAAAGCAGAATTACTATTATTAAAAATCTGATCATGTTATATAGAATCTATATGCATTGAAAACGCTGCGCCGTCGGCAAGCCTTTGGCGGCCGATGGAGACACTCTTGCAACTCCCTGATAATTAGAGCAACAAAACTGATAATTGTATTGTTCCTTATTAAACATTATATAATTTCGAAATAAAAATGTATACCCTAAATTGGACAAGCCAGAACCAAATAGGATAGGATTAAATATTATCATTATGTCAAATGTATGAGGTCAAAAGTCAAAAGTCAAATGTTTTATTTCTTTTTTGCTTTGGTTGTTGAAACAGATTTTGCAATAATCTTTATAAGTTCCCGATTTTCTTTCAATGTTTAATTATTTTGGCTGCAAACTCTAAAAATCGTTCTGAAATTTCTTCTCTCATTATACATTATATCTTTATTAGTAAACATTTGACATTTGACATGAAATTTCTGACATTTGACATTACTGCCTTTTAAAACTGAATCAAACAGGATTAAATATATTCTGTCAAAAAATACACAGCTTGTCCCGATTTTATTTCGGGAAATATTCGAATTAAGACACTACGTTAACTGGTTTTCTATTTCCAGAATTTGTTCTATAAACTCACGATGATTGGCTAAGCGCGGCACTTTATGCTGCCCTCCTAATTTCCCGATATTTTTTAACCATTTATAAAATGTACCATTTTTAACTGCTCTTACTTCCGGAAAATCAAGTGTGATGTTTTTATAGCGCTTTGATTCATAATCTGAATTTATAGATTTCAGCGCATTATCAAGAACTTCAGCAAAATAATCCAAATTCTCAGGATGCTTCTGAAACTCTATCAGCCATTGATGAGAACCCTTTTTTTCATAGCTCATATATACAGGGCCGGCAGTATATTCCAGCACCTGTGAGTTTGTTTTTTCAGTTGCCAGTTGAATAGCTTTCTCGGCATTATCAATTATCAACTCCTCTCCAAAAGTATTTATATAGTGTTTAGTTCTTCCGGATACTTTAATTTTATACGGAAATTTTGATGTAAAAACAACAGTATCTCCTATCAGATATCTCCATAAACCTCCATTGGTTGTTATTACTATAGCATAATTCTTACCAGGTTCTACATCTTCAAGTGTACAAACCATCGGATTTTCCTTATTTACATCTTCAACAGGGATAAATTCATAAAAAATACCTACATCAAGTAAAAGCAACATATCGTCAATTGCAAGATCATCCTGTATTGCAAAGAAACCTTCTGAAGCATTATAGGTCTCCATATAATTCATTTTGTCTGAAGGTATTAACTTATAAAACTGGTCTTTATAAGGTCCGAAATTTACACCTCCATGAACGAATAATTCAAGCTCAGGCCAAACTTCCAGAAGATTATCCTTTCCTGTAATTTCCAGAATTCTTTTTATCAGAACCAATGTCCAGGAAGGAATTCCTGCTACAGAAGTAACTTTTTCCCTGATTGTAGCTTTTGCCATCAATTCAATTTTTTCTTCCCATTCATCCATTAAGGCAATTGAATGATCAGGTGTCCTGATAAACTCAGCCCAAAATGGTGTGTTTTGAATTAAAATGGCCGATAAATCCCCGTAATAAGAATCATTACTGAAATTATTGATCTGATGTGTCCCTCCCAAACCTAATGTTTTCCCGCTAAACATTTTTGAATCAGGGAAATTTTCAGTATAAATTGCTAAAATATCTTTACCCCCTCTGAAATGACAATCTTCTAAAGCTTCCTTGCTTACCGGAATGAATTTACTTTTATCGCTTGTAGTTCCTGAGGATTTTGCAAACCATTTAATTTCTCCCGGCCATAACAAATTCTTTTCACCGTCGCGTAATCGTTTCACGTAACCTTTAATGGTATCATAATCTTGCAACGGAACTCTTTTTTGAAAATCATCAATATTCCCAATTAACTTATAATCGTATTGCTTCCCCCATTCAGTATCTTTTGCTCTTTTAATAAGCTTTAACAATGTTTCCTGCTGTACATCAAACGGATACTTCTTGAAAAGTTCAATCTGATAATGGCGTTTTATCATCAACCATGAATATATGGTATTCAATAAAGGCATATCTTTAATAATTTTCTGTGAAATTATAAAAATATACTTTATACTTGTTTAATGATTTACTATTTTTTTTAGGACATTTAAACCACATAAACCTGACACTATGAATATATTGGATTTAATAATTATTATACTTGTTGCATGGAGCGCTTATAAAGGATTTTCAAAAGGTTTAATTATTTCAGTTGCTGGCTTGTTAGCGCTTTTGCTGGGGATATTTGGAGCAATTCGCTTTTCTGATATCACAAGCAGCTATCTTATTGAACATTTTGATCTTAGTACACAGCATTTACCCATAATTTCATTTGCTATTACTTTTGTAATCATTGTTATTGCTGTTCACTTTTTAGCCAGAATTATTGATAAACTGGTTAAAGCAGTTGCTTTAGGATTTATTAACCGCATTGCAGGTGCGGCATTCAACATATTAAAAATAGCTTTTATCCTTAGCATAGTAATATTACTTATTAACAAGTTCGATGAAAAAACCGGTTTTATTTCCGCAGAACTTAAAGAAAAATCGCTTTTCTATAAACCATTGGCCGGCTTTGCTCCCTTGATATTCCCTTACCTGGATTTTGAAAAAGTTAATGAATATGTTCCGGATGCTCTACAGATATAGATTACAAATACAAACGAAATGCAACTTTATTGCATTTGATTTTAAATTAATTCCATTATCTTTGTGCGTTTAAAATTCAAGACAAAAAATTTCAAATTTTATAAAAATGGATACAAAAAATTTAGGGTTCGATTCAAAACTTATACATGCCGGTGATTTTCATGACGAAAAAGGCAGCGCTGTAACCCCTATTTATCAAACGTCAACTTTTGTTTTTAAAAATGCACAACATGGTGCAGATTTATTTGCAGGAAAAGCAGATGGGTACATTTATACGCGTATTGGAAACCCAACCATAAATGCGCTTGAAGATAAATTGGCTGCTTTAGAAAATGGTTACCGGGGCATAGCTCTTGCTTCGGGAATGGCAGCAGTTACAACATGCTACATGACTTTTTTAAGCAAAGGAATGCATATGATTGGAACCAGTGCTATTTATGGCCCAAGCCGTGCAGTTGTTGAAAGTCATTTCGAAAAATTTGGTGTTGAATATACTTTTATTGATACCTCTGATCTAAAAGCTATTGAAGATTCAATAAGGCCAAATACCAGATTGCTCTATCTTGAAACTCCTGCAAATCCAACCATAAGTATAACAGATTTAAAAAAAGCTTGTGAAATAGCGCATAAACATAATATAGTTGTAGTGGTTGACAACACGTTTTGTTCACCTTATTTACAAAAACCATTGGATTTAGGTGCTGATGTAGCACTACATTCACTTACCAAATTCATAAACGGTCATGCCGATATTGTTGGCGGTGCACTAATTGCCAAAGACAAAGAAATTTATAACAGGCTTAGAAAAACCATGGTTTACATGGGCTGCAATATGGATCCACACCAGGCATATTTAGTAATAAGGGGCGTGAAAACATTATCCATACGAATTGAAAAAGCACAGGAAAGTGCTATTAAAATAGCAGAATATCTTGAAAATCACCCAAAAGTAGAATGGATCAAATATCCTGGCTTAAAATCATTTCAACAATATGATCTGGCTAAACAACAAATGGCAGGATTTGGCAGCATGATAAGCTTTGGCATTAAAGGTGGATATAATGCCGGAACAGTTTTAATGGACAACGTTAAACTGGCATCTCTGGCTGTTTCACTTGGTGGTGTTGAATCCTTAATACAACATCCTGCATCAATGACACATGCTGCGGTTTCAGAAGAAAAACGCATTGAAGCTGGTATTACATCCGACCTGGTACGTTACTCAGTTGGAATTGAAAATGTTGAAGACCTGATAGCAGATATTGACCAGGCATTAGCAAAAATCTAAAACCATATTATATTTATTAACTTGTCAAAAAAAGACCTCATCTCCCCGATGAGGTTTTTTTGTCGTCAGAATAATTCACAGCTACCATGCCTTATGTTAGGAATTATTCGGGTAATTATTTATAAAATTTAAAAGAAAATCTTAATTCCTGTATCTTGGCTCTTGAACCTATAAATTATTAACTTTGCAACTTGTTCTAAAACTAGCTGGTAATATGAATTATACAATTAATAAAATTAGCAAAAAATCAGATAAAGTATCTACAATTATTATTGCAGAAAAGAAATCTGACTTTTCTTCATTTAATTTAACTAAAAACGATTTAAGCTATATAAAAAGCAAAATTCAGCAAGACAAAACCCAAATCATTATTCAAAATCCTGACAAACAGTTTTTCATTCATCTGATCGGTCAAAATAAAGAAAACTATATTCAGCTTGAAAAAGCAAGGATTGCAGGAAATGCATTTGGTAAAGTCATTATTAAGGAAAAATTATCTGAAATACAGGTAGTTGATCACATAAATCTTCCTGAACACTCTAAATCGCTTGTTGAAGGTTTATGTTTAGGAATTTATCAGTTTACAAAATATTTTAAAGACAAAAAGAAGAAAGAAATTTCATTGAAGAAAATAAATGTTTTCAGTGAGAAATTATCAAAACAGGCACTTGATGAATTGACCATACTTGTTGATGCCGTTTACATAGCAAGATATCTTGTTAATGAACCTGTATCATATATGAATGCCCCTCAACTGGCAAAAGAAATAATAAATTTAGGGAAAAATGCTGGTTTTAAGGTTGAGGTCTTTGACAAGAAAAAAATAGTTTCCTTAAAAATGGGTGGCCTTTTAGCCGTAAATAAAGGAAGTATTGATCCACCACGATTTTCAATACTTGAATGGAAACCGGAAAAAGCCAGGAATAAAAAGCCCATAATATTTGTTGGTAAAGGAGTTGTTTATGATACCGGGGGATTAAGCTTAAAACCAACCCCGGATAGTATGGAATGGATGAAATCAGACATGGCCGGTGCCGCTGCTGTTGCAGGTTTGTTTTATGCTATTGCAAAAGCAAAACTTCCTGTTTATGCAATCGGATTAATTCCATCAACCGATAACCGCCCTGATGGAAATGCTTATGCCCCGGGTGACGTTATTAAAATGTATAATGGATTGCATGTTGAAGTCTTGAATACTGATGCTGAAGGAAGAATGATATTAGCCGATGCTTTGAGTTATGCTAAACATTATAAACCGGAATTGGTTATTGATTTAGCAACTTTAACCGGTGCAGCACATTACGCAATTGGGCATTATGCAACTGTTGCAATGGGAACAGCTAAAGAAACTACTTTCAAGAAATTAAATAAAAGTGGCGAAAATACTTATGAGAGAATCGTTCAGTTTCCGTTTTATGATGAGTATGATGAACTTTTAAAATCAGATATTGCCGATTTGAAAAACATAGGAGGAAAAGTTGCAGGAGCAATCACTGCTGGAAAATTCCTTGAACATTTCACTGATTATCCATGGATCCATTTGGATATAGCAGGACCTGCGTTTATTACCAAAGAAGATAATTACTTAAAAAGGGGTGGTACAGGTGTAGGTGTCCGCTTATTATTTAACTTCATAAAGTCAAATTATTAATTCGGTTTTAATTTGTTTCCTTAGAATATTAAAGCATATAAAAATGTCTGCAAAAAAACATAAAATCAAAGTAGGAATATCACACGGAGATATTAATGGTATAAGTTATGAAGTAATACTTAAAACATTACAGGATAATAGAATTCTTGATTTATGTACACCAATAATCTATGGATCTCCAAAAGTTGCCGCATATCACCGTAAAGCACTAAATATTGGTAATTTCAGCTTAACTTCAATTAAACAACCCGAAGAAGTGCATCATAAAAGAGTTAATATTATTAATTGTATTGATGACAGTGTGCGGGTTGAACTTGGAAAATCAACCAATATTGCAGGTGAAGCTTCTTTTAAAGCACTGGAAGCAGCAGTTGGCGATCTTATTGAAAACAGGATTGATGTTTTGGTTACTGCCCCTATAAATAAAAAGAACATTCAATCGGATGAATTTAGTTTCCCCGGACATACTGAATATTTAAAATATAAATTTGAAGCAGATGATGTTCTAATGATCATGGTTAGCGATATTATGAAAATTGGTATTGCAACTGGTCATATTCCTGTCAATGAAATATCTTCAGTATTAACTAAAGAGCTTTTAGTGAACAAATTAAAAATGTTAAATAAGTCACTGATTGAAGATTTTGCTATCAGAAAACCAAGGATAGCTGTTTTAGGATTAAATCCACATTCAAGCGACAATGATTTAATTGGAAATGAAGAAGCAGAAATTATAATACCTGCAATTAATGATGCAAAAAAGGAAAATATTTTAGCTCTTGGCCCTTTTGCTGCAGATGGTTTCTTTGGTTCTGAAAATTTTATGAAATTTGATGCCATTTTAGCTATGTATCACGATCAGGGATTGATACCATTTAAAGCACTTACTTTTGATTCCGGTGTAAATTATACTATAGGATTACCCGTAATAAGAACTTCACCTGATCATGGAACAGCATATGAAATAGCCGGACAAAACCTTGCATCTGATAATTCGTTCAGAAATGCCCTTTATTTAGCACTTGATATTTATCAAAACAGGGAAGAATATAACATTCTAACAAGTAATCCTCTTGAACCTGCTGACATTGAAGATAAAGAAGATAAGCAATAAAAGGTGGAGACTGTTCGTATTAATCAAACTAAATTATGAACATTGAAGATATAAGAAATTATTGCTTGTCAAAAACAGGTTCATCGGAAAGCCTTCCTTTCGATGATGTAACACTGGTATTTAAAGTACTTAATAAAATATTTGCATTAACTAACCTGGATGGGGATCTCACAATAAATTTAAAATGCAATCCTGAAAAAGCAATTGCTTTACGTGAGCAATACCCGGCAGTAAATCCGGGTTATCACATGAACAAAAAGCATTGGAATACTGTTAGTATTGATGGATCTATTAATGAAAACCTTATTGTGAAATGGATTGATCACTCTTATGATTTAGTTATAAATTCGTTGACCGTAAAACAAAGAAAAGAATTAAACATATGAACTTAATAAAAAAATTAGTCGGATATTTGTTCCAGGGAGTTTTGTTAGTTGTACCTTTAAGTGTAACAATTTACATTTTTTCCCTGACCTTTATTTTTATTGATAATTTAATTGTTTTTGACATTCCGGGATTAGGGTTCCTTGTTATTTTAGGTGGGGTTACTTTCATTGGAATTTTGGGTAAATTCTTTATAACCGAACCAATTTTCGCATTTTTTACAAATTTGCTTGATAAAACCCCGCTTGTAAATTTGATTTTCAAATCGATTAAGGATTTGCTTTCTGCATTTGTAGGAACTGAAAAAAAATTCGATCGGCCAGCATTGGTTAAAATCAATAAGTCTGCTGATGTTGAAAGGCTTGGATTCATTACACAAAATGATTTAACTGATTTGGGAATAACAGATAAAAAAATAGCAATTTATCTCCCTTCTTCATATGGAATACTGGGTGACCTATACATTGTCCCTGCAGAAAATGTTACTCCCATAGATACCAATTCTACAGAAGTGATGAAGTTTATTATTTCAGGAGGTGTATCTAAATTTTGATACAAGGTCATTTAATATCATATTGATACTTCCTTCTTATTGATTATCTTTGCGCAAATTTTCAGTAAACATGAATTTTATTAAAGAACTACAATGGCGTTGCATGATTCACGATATTATGCCAGGAACACAGGAACAACTCGAAAAAGAGATGACTTCCGGTTATATTGGTTTTGATCCAACTGCTGATTCATTACACATTGGTAATCTTGTACCAATTATGTTATTGGTACATTTACAACGAAGTGGCCATAAACCTTTTATTCTGGTTGGTGGTGCAACTGGCAGAGTTGGTGATCCTTCCGGCAAAACAGAAGAAAGAAAATTGTTATCCCTTGACGCCATAAATCACAACCTCGAATGTCAGAAGAACCAATTAATGAAATTCCTGAACTTTGAAGAAGGAGAAAACAAGGCTGAAATAGTAAATAACTTTGACTGGTTTAAAAATTTTAGTTTCCTTGATTTCATTCGTGACGTAGGAAAACACATTTCAGTAAATTATATGATGGCTAAGGATTCAGTAAAGAAAAGACTTGATGCCGGCATGTCGTTTACAGAATTTACGTACCAGCTTGTTCAGGGATATGATTTTTACTGGTTGTATAAAAACAAAGATTGTAAACTGCAGCTTGGTGGCTCTGACCAATGGGGAAACATTGTAACCGGTACTGAACTTATCCGTCGTAAATATTTTGCTGATGAGGGAAAGGAAGCAGAAGCATTTGCCCTGACTTGCCCGTTAATAACAAAAGCAGATGGAAGTAAATTTGGGAAAAGTGAAGGAGGAAATGTCTGGCTTGATCCTGAAAAAACTTCACCTTATAAGTTTTATCAATATTGGTTAAATTCTTCTGATGAAGATGCTGAAAAATACATTAAAATATTTACACTTCTATCACAGCAAGAAATTGAAGCATTAATTGAGAAACATCGCGAAGAGCCTCATTTACGTGAATTACAAAAGCGACTGGCCAGGGAAATAACCATAATGGTCCATTCGGAAAAAGAATTGGACACTGCTATAAATGCAAGTCAAATCCTTTTTGGGAAATCAACATCAGAAGCATTGTCTACGATTGATGAGAAAACATTTCTGGCTGTTTTTGAAGGTGTCCCTCAATTTGAAATTGACAGTTCAGATATTAATGGTGAATTAAATGTAATTGACCTGCTAATAGAAAGGACCAACATATTTCCATCAAAAGGAGAATTGAGAAGGCTGATCAAGGGTGGCGGATTAAGTATTAATAAGAATAAAATATCTGATGCTGAATTAATTATAAATAACTCTCATTTAATAAACAACAAGTATTTATTAGTACAAAAAGGGAAAAAGAACTACTATTTAATAAAAATAAAATAATATTTCTGAATTAAATTCTATTAACATAAATTACCATAAACATGGAAAACAAATCAACCTCCTTAAAATTTGAATCATTTGATCTGATTGCTTACGTTATTAAACGATTAAAACCCCTTGCAATTGTAATCCTTATAGCAGCAATTGTATCAGTTGTGGTATCATTAGTTATTGAGGAACGATACAAATCAACCGTTATTTTATTTCCTGCTTCATCAAGTTCGGTATCCCAGAATTTGCTGAGAGACAATTTAAGTTCTAAAGATATTCTTAAATTCGGTGAGGAAGAAGAAGTTGAACAGCTTTTACAGATACTTCAATCAGATGAAATACGAAACCGGGTTATTGAGAAATATAATTTAATGGAGCATTATGAAATTGATACATCTTCAGCGTATCCTTTAACTGAGCTAAACAGGGAGTTTAACCGGAATATTTCATTTACACAAACCGAATTTTTGTCAATTAAGATTGTGGTATTAGATGCTAATCCACAAATTGCCGCTGACATGGCAAATGATATTGCAGCTTTAATTGATACATCAATGAACCGTATGCAAAAGGAAAGAGCATTAAAAGCGCTGGCTATTGTAGAACGAGAATACTTTAACCTGAAAGACCAGATACAAACTTTAGAAGATTCACTCGCATTACTAAGAAGAATTGGAGTAAACGATTATGAATCGCAAGCTGAAGTATTTAACAAGGCTTACGCGGATGCAATTATTGAAGGCAATACAGCAGGGGCTAAAAAACTTGAAGAAAAACTTGAAGTATTATCAAAGTATGGCGGGGCATATGTATCAATCAGGGATTTTCTTGAATTTGAAAAGAAACAGTTAAGTTCAGTCAAAGCAAAATATGCTGAAGCCGAAGTTGATGCCAACATGGACCTGCCTCATACTTTTATTGTAAACCACGCGGTAAAGGCAGAAAAGAAATCTTATCCTGTCAGGTGGTTAATATGTTCGGTTTCAACAATTTCTGCATTTATTTTTGCACTAATTTTATTGCTTGTTTTCGATTATGGGAGAGAGAGGTATTTTACTAAGAATTAACCTTACCTGCTTTTAAAATCAATATTCAAAAAATCTGTCAACTTTGATATCGAAGAAAAATACATTTTGTGTTATAATATTTTCCTTGCTGTTTATTGCAGTAAATGCATTTTTTATATATAAAGAAAACCTGCTCCTAAATGTGATACCAGCAGTCCTGTTAATTGTTTTTATTGGATTTTTTTACCTGGATAAATTAATTCTTTTACTGGTGTTTTTAACTCCCCTCTCAATTCCTTTGAGCAAAATTGTTGACGGATTAGCTATTGATATGTATTTACCCACTGAACCTATTCTGTTTGGTATACTTATATTATTCATTGCCAAGTTGATACTTGAAAAGAAATTTGATCCTAAAATAATATACCATCCCGTTTCAATTGCAATTTATTTTAATCTCCTTTGGTTATTAATAACTTCCATTACCAGTACAATGTTTGATGTGTCAATTAAATTTTTTGTTGCCAGGTTGTGGTTTATTGTTACTTTTTATTTTATTGCCAGTCAGATATTTATCAATTTCAAACAAATAAAAAAATATTATTGGCTTTATATTAGTTCTTTTCTTATCGTAATTTTTTACGCATGGATACGATTATCAGAATTTGGCCTTTTTAATCAAAAAGCAGCACACTGGGTTGTAAATCCATTTTATAATGATCATACTTCATATGGTTCAGTATTAGCAATGTATTTACCCTTTTTAATTTTATTTTCATTTACTTCAGTTTTTCCTAGAAATAAAAGAAGAATTGGATTTATTATTGCGTCTGTTTTCGCATTTGCAATCATTCTTTCTTATACACGGGCAACATGGGTGAGTTTAATTCCTGCATTTGGATTATGGGCGGTGATGAAATTAAAAATAAAATTCAAAACAATTGCTGGAATTACAGTACTTATAATAATTTTATTTTTCACATACCAGAAACAAATATTCATGAAGCTTGAGAAAAACCGACAGGAATCGGCTTCTAAAATTGGTGGGCATGTTAGTTCTATATCTAATATATCATCCGACGCTTCAAATCTTGAGAGAATAAACCGGTGGAACTCTGCCATACGGATGTTTAAAGAAAAGCCAATATTTGGCTGGGGGCCAGGGACTTATATGTTTCAGTATGCTCCTTTTCAACATTCAAAAGAAAAAACCATTATTAGTACTAATTTAGGAACAAGGGGTAATGCACATAGTGAGTATTTAGGCCCGCTATCAGAATCCGGAATTCTTGGCATGCTATCATTCATAATAATAATTGCATTTACAATTTACACGGCAATAAAAGT
This sequence comes from Chlorobiota bacterium, assembly GCA_030632095.1. Taxonomy (GTDB): domain Bacteria; phylum Bacteroidota; class Bacteroidia; order Bacteroidales; family B39-G9; genus JAADFW01. The sequence goes on along the minus strand of DAOVJU010000001.1, from coordinate 3,108 downwards.
TTATAGTAAAACTAATAATAAAGAAGTCAGGTTTTTTGCCCTTGTTTCTCTTTTAGGGTTAGTTACCTATTATACACACGGATTTCTAAATAATTTTCTTGACACTGATAAAGCTTCAGTTCCATTCTGGGGATTTACAGCAATAATTGTTGCTCTGGATGTTTATCATAGAAATAAAGAAGGAGAAAGTGAAGTAAGTGGTAACTGTTCAAAGTTTGAAATTAGAAATTAGTGAAAATCAATTCCTATAAGGGCAATATCATCAAAATAACTGTTTTTTCCTTTAAATTCATTTAATCTCACGATAACGTTATCAATTACTTTATCCATCCTGTTGGTACCTAAAAGTTCGTTTTCTATTTCTTTTGTACCAAACTCAATTTGATTTTCACTTTCCATTTCAACAATACCATCGGTGAAACAAAGAATTTTAGCATCTTTATCAACTTCTATTTTTCCTTCAACAATGGTTGGTAATTCATCTAGCATTCCAATTCCAATACAACCATCTTTAAGATAGGCAATTTCATCAATCTTCTTGAACACAGGTGGATTATGCCCCGCGTTAATATAATAGAGTACACGTTCTTTGCAATTGTATCTTCCAAAGAAAACAGTAATAAATTTTTCGCCATTTGCATTGCTCATAACTGTATCGTTGAGCTTCCTTGCAAGATCAATAAGCGGTGTTTCTGTTATCCATAATGCTCTCAAATTGGCCTGAAAGTTTGACATTAATATGGCAGCAGACATTCCTTTACCGGAGACATCAGCAATACAAAATCCATAGTTATTTTCATCCAGTTTAATAAAATCGTAATAATCACCACCAACCACAAGGTGCGGATGATAATATGCTGACAAATAAATAACATCATTATCAGGAAATGAATCAGGACTCGGAATCAGCATAGATTGCATTTTTGATGCCATTTCAAGTTCCTTCTTCATTGTTTCCTGCCTGACATTTTCATTGAATAAACGCTTATTTTCAATGGCAACAATAATTACGTTGGTTAAAGTTTGTATAAATTGTAAATGTTTAATTGTAGGGCTAATTCCTACGCGCTCTTCATCAATGTCGCCTATTATGATATAAGCTAAAGGAGTATCCTGGTGAAAAACCGGGATAATAACATCAAATGTACTTAAATAAGGATTTAATGTAGTGGTTAGATTGGTAATCTGGGTATAATATAATAAATCGTTTTCTACGCTTAGTTTATTTACAATATTATTATCAATTCCCGAAACCAACATTAGCTCCCATTTCTGATTATAGCGGTAAGCAAGTACTTTTCCAATATTAAGTTCTTTTATTAAAATATTTTCAAACTTATCTAAAAGCTCTTCAGTAGAAAGGTTATTATTAATACCTAAAGTAATGTCAAGAAGAAAATCAAGCTTGAAATTGCAAAACTGTAACCGTTTTAAAGAAGCCTTTTTAGCCATATTAGTTTGTTAGTGACAATATTCTAAATTAATCAAAAATTTGAAAATTACATATTTTACTATACTCTTTTTTGTTTTCCAATGGTTTATTTCAAAGTTACATAAAAAAAAACAATCACTGGTACAAATTAATTCTTAACCCTTTCTGAATAACTGTGTGTACGTGTATCTATCTTAATAATATTTCCGGTTTCAATAAAGAGAGGTACATTTATTTGTGCCCCCGTTTCTACAGTAGCCGGTTTAACTGAAGAAGAAGATGATGTATCACCTCTTACACCAGGCTCAGTATAAGTAACTTCCAATTCAACAAAAGGTAGTAATTCACATTCAAGCGGTGTTTCAGTATCGGCATGAAAAACAATTTCTACATTTTGTCCTTCTTTTAGTAAGTCATGTGCTGTAATTATATCTTCACTTATAGGAATTTGTTCAAAGCTTTCATTATGCATGAAATTATATCCCATATCATCTTTATATAAATATTGATATGACCTTCTTTCTATGCGTGCTGTTTCAACTTTAACACCTGATGTAAAAGTATTATCGATAACTTTTCCTGTTTTAACATTTTTTAGTTTTGTCCTGACAAAAGCAGGGCCTTTACCTGGTTTAACATGTTGAAAAGAAACAATTGTATATAAGTTGTTATTGTATACAATACACATTCCGTTTTTAAAATCTGCTGTTGATGCCATACTCTTTCACTAGTTAATTAAACAAAATAATTTTATCAGGATTGTATCCTGAAGCAATCTTTTTAACTATTTTTGCTATTATTTCCTTTTCAATCATTTCATTTTTTTTACTAATATACAAATTTTTTAACTCTCATTCAGGTCGTACTTATTGGCCCGGCGGTAACGTCTAGACTATGCTCCAGTAAGGAACTTCATAGCTTTTTCGTTTCAATTTATTATTAATTTTTATTTCTTGCATTTCCATTCAATTTTGCTCTGAAACCCTTATTGAGTATAGCCTTTGTTGGCAATTGGCCGTATTTATTTATCTCTAATAAAAATCTCTCTTACATTATTAAAATTTTTATCTAATATTACATAAAAATAAGCTTTTTCAGAAATTGTTTCATTGAATGTATAAGTATGAATATTAGTGTAATAATCATAAGTATGACTTGAAGGTTTATCTCTTAGATAAATTCCTCCAATTGTTAAAATCATTTTATCCTTATCATACCAATTTGAAATTACTTGTATATCAGATTTAATAATAAACTTTAGAAACTTTTTAGTTTTAGATATTTCATTTCCCTTAAATAATATTTCATTTTTCTTTTTATAATAAATTATTGAATTCTTAAAATCAATACTATCTCCAATTGAAAATCCATAACTTCTTAAAAATTGATCATTTTCTATATTGAATGCCTGTAATAATAATTTCATTTGATTTGATTTTATTTGAAACAGGTAATTCTCGAAAATGAATGAATTATTTTTAGTTGTAACGGAATTTGAAGATTCTAATTCATTTTTAAAAGAATGAAATTTTAATTCTTTGTTTATATAATTTAATTCAATCACATGAGTATAATCCTGATTATCGACAGTTAAATATATTATTTCATCCGAATAATACAGTTTACGTTTATTATTTAGGAATTCACTCAATTCAATTTCTTTATTTATTTCAATT
>DAOVJU010000160.1 GCA_030632095.1 Chlorobiota bacterium | reverse complement strand
GTCATTATTTCAATTCTTTTCCTTGCTTCATTTGATAGTTTATACGATGTTAATAAAATACAGTATGATTGATCGGCACCACGGCCAACTCTGCCACGCAACTGGTGAAGTTGTGATAATCCAAATCGTTCAGCACTTTCAATAATCATAACTGATGCATTTGGGATATCAACACCTACTTCAATTACTGTTGTTGCAACCATAATTTGAGCATTGCCTTTTATGAATTGTTTCATCGATTTTTCTTTATTTTGCTGTTTCATCCTGCCATGTACAATTGTTACAGCATATTCAGGAGGGGGAAATACACGTGAAATACTTTCATATCCATCTTCCAGATCTTTGTAATCCATTTTTTCAGATTCTTTTATTAATGGATAAACAATATAGATTTGTCTTCCTTGTTTAATTTGTTCCTTTAAAAACCCAAATACCCTTAGCCTTTTTGAGTCATAAGCATGAACTGTTTTTACTGGTTTCCTTCCTGGTGGCAGTTCATCAATTACAGAAATATCCAGGTCTCCGTAAATTGTCATGGCAAGCGTTCGTGGAATTGGGGTTGCAGTCATAACAAGTACATGTGGTGGTTGAATATTTTTCGCCCATAATTTTGCTCTTTGTGCAACACCAAAACGATGTTGTTCGTCAATTACAACGAATCCCAGGTTTCTAAATTTTACAGTTTCTTCTATTAATGCATGTGTTCCAATCAGTATTTTTAATTCACCATTTAAAAGCTTTTCGTGCAGTACCTTTCGTTCCTGTTGTTTTGTTGACCCGGTTAAAAGAGCAATTTCTATATTAATTCCTTCAAGGAAATTATTTAATGTATTAAAATGCTGATTCGCAAGCACTTCTGTAGGGGCCATTAAACAAGCCTGGAAATTATTGTCAACAGCTATAAGCGTAGTCATTAATGCAACCAATGTTTTTCCACTTCCTACATCGCCTTGTAATAACCTGTTCATTTGTTTACCAGAACCAATATCTTTTCTTATTTCCTTTATCACTTTTTTTTGTGCGCCGGTTAATTCAAAGGGTAGTTTTTTTTCATAAAACTCGTGAAAGTATTTACCCACTTTTTCAAAAATAAAACCATGGCTTTTTGTTTTTCTGATTAATTTTTGCTGGAGAATATTTAACTGGATATATAAAAGCTCTTCAAATTTCAAGCGGAATTTAGCTTTGAGAAGATTATCATTAGAAGAAGGCAGATGGATATGTAACATTGCATCAGAAAGGTTCATCAATTTTAATTCTTCTATTAAATATGCCGGAACCGTTTCCTTAATTTTGTTTTGTACTAGTTGCAAAGCATTATGGGCTAAAGTATGCAATACTTTAGAGTTTATAAAACTTTGTTTAAGCTTTTCGCTTGTATTATAAAATGATTGCAGTGAGTAGGCTATCTTATCCTGCTGTTTAGATAGTTCTTCTAATTCAGGATGTATAAGGTTAATTTTACCATTAAATACCGAAGGTTTACCATAAACAATATACTCTGTATTTTCACTTATGCTTTGTTTTATCCATTTTGTTCCTTTAAACCAAACCAATTCTAAGAGCCCTGTAGTGTCTGATAGTGATGCTACCAGGCGTTGCCTCCGTTTATGCCCGACCGTTTCAAAATCAGTAATTTTTCCAATAACCTGTATATATGCCATATCAGGCTTAAGCTCATTTATTTTATAAAACTTTGTCTTGTCAATGTATTTATATGGGAAGTTGTATAATATATCTTTAAACGTATATATATTCAATTCTGTTTGAAGAAGTTCAGCTCTTTTTGGACCAACCCCTTTAAGAAATTTTATGTCTGTATCTAAAATATAAGTAGCCATTAAGTATTTATAATTTAATCGTAAAATTAATAATTTCAGAAATATGAAAATATTATTTAATATAATAGATTTCTATTAAGTTAGTATTAACAAAAAGTGTAATTTAGATGTTTAAATTTTATTATTATGAACAATATTAGAATTTTCAGGAAATACATAGGATACAAATTATTTTCCAAACATAAAACAGGACATGGCATTCATTCTCCTTTTGTTTTTGATTTAATAAGCAAAGTTTTTCAGGATAAAAATGAATATGCTGAATATAGCATTGTTGAAAGACTTAAAGCCCGCTTATTGAATGAAGAGCGTAAAATAAAAATTACATTTTTTGGAGCTGGTTCTAAATACAATAGAAAGAATTTTAGAAAACTTAACAGTATTGCAAGAACAAGTTCAATAGAAGAAAAGTATGGGCGCTTACTTTTTCGCCTGGTAAAATATTTTAAGCCAAATAATATTTTAGAACTTGGAACTTCTGTTGGAGTTAGTGCATCTTATATGGCTTTTGCAAATAAGGAATCTGCAATACATACAATTGAGGGCTGTAAAAATATTTTAGAAATTGCCAAAACAAACTTTAGAGTTCTGGCATTAGACAATATAATTACCTATAATAATAGTTTTGATAGTATATTGGGAGAAATTCTGGAAAAAACTAAATCAGTTGATTTTGTATTTATTGATGGAGATCATAAAAAAAATGCTATTTTAAATTATTTCAATAAAATAAAAGAATATATAAATAATAATTCTATTATAGTTATTGATGATATACGATGGTCAAAAGAAATGGAAGAAGCATGGAAAATTATTAAAAATGATGATAAAGTCACTGTAACAATTGATTTGTTTTTCATGGGAATTGCATTTTTTAGAAGTGAAAGCAGTAAGCAAAATTTTTTAATAAACTTTTAACCTAATTTATGAATTATTCAGGTTAATATTGCAGTAAGCTCAAAACTGCAAATATGAATTCACTAATAGAAATTAAAAACCTGGTAAAGAATTATACTGTAGGTTTACAGGTAGTTAGGGCAATAAGGTCGATTTCTTTACAAATTGAAAAAAACGAATATGTTGCAATTATGGGCCCATCAGGTTCTGGTAAATCTACTTTAATGAATATCATAGGCTGCCTCGACACTCCTACAAGTGGTGAATATTTCTTAAATGATAATCTTGTTGGCAAATTAAATGATGATAAACTTGCAGAAATAAGAAATAGAGAAATTGGCTTTGTTTTTCAGACATTTAATTTAATGCCTCGCTACACAGCTTTGGAAAACGTAATGCTTCCAATGGTTTATGCAGGTAAATCAAGAATTGTAAGAGAAAAAAGGGCAACAGAGGTATTAACCAATGTAGGGCTTTCTGACAGGATGAAACACAGGCCAAATGAATTATCCGGCGGCCAGCGCCAGCGCGTTGCCATGGCCAGGGCATTGGTAAATAATCCTTCAATTATTCTAGCAGATGAACCTACAGGAAACCTTGACTCAAAAACTTCAGAGGAAATCATGAATCTTTTAAATCAAATTCATGAGAACGGGAACACGGTTATTGTAGTTACTCATGAAAATGATATTGCAGCATATGCAAAAAGAATTATTAAATTAAATGATGGACAAGTTGAATCGGATACTGCAAATATTCAAGGTAATTAGTGACAATAAGAAAACTCCAAATCTAAATAAACAAATAACAACTAAGCAAAGGATTTCACGAACGCCACAAAAAACTATTAATAAAGCGAAAATTTTAAACAGATGAAAATTTATACAAAACAAGGAGATAAAGGAGAAACAAGTTTATTAACTGGAAAAAGAGTTCCAAAATTCCACATTCGAATTGATGCTTATGGAACAGTTGATGAATTAAATTGTTTTATTGGGTTATTACGTGACCAAATGGAGAATGAATTGCTAAAAGATGAGTTGCTGATTGTTCAACACAAGCTTTTTGTTATAGGTTCACAATTAGCTACCGATAGAAATGATTTAAACAAATTACCCGAAATTAGTGACGATGATATTATCTTTCTTGAAGAATCCATTAATAATATGGAAAGGAAACTTAAACCTTTAAGTTCATTTTTATTACCAGGTGGACATTCCACTGTTTCATTTTGTCATATTGCAAGAAGTGTATGCAGAAGGGCAGAAAGATTAGCTTATAAAGTATCAACTGAAGAGGAAATTAATAATTTGATAATCAAGTATTTAAACAGGTTGTCAGATTATCTTTTTGTTTTTGCGAGATTGTTAGCAAAAGAGCTGCAAATTGTTGAAATTAAATGTGAGCATAAGTTGAATAAATGAAATAATTTATTATGTTTGCAAAATTTTAAAAACGATTAATAATTCTTGTAAAAACTGTTTATAGTATGTATTGGACACTTGAATTAGCATCGAAACTTGAAGATGCACCATGGCCTGCTACAAAAGATGAGTTGATTGATTTTGGTATTCGTTCAGGTGCACCTTTGGAAGTAATAGAAAATTTACAGGAAATTGAAGACGAAGGAGAAATATATGAAAGTATTGACGACATCTGGCCGGATTATCCAAGTAAAGATGATTTCTTTTTTAACGAAGACGAGTATTAACCTATTAAAAAACTTTATATAAAGAGCTGGAAGTGGAAACTTTCAGCTTTTTTTTACTCTTCTTGTAAGATATCGTTATTGGTAACGGTTTTAGAATTATTATCTATATCAGAATCAGTATTTGTCTCAGTATTAATATTATTATCAGTTTCAATATCATTATTTGTTTGCTTCCATTTAAATACATCCATCTTTGTTTTTGGGCGTAATTCATCAACCCATATAAAACCTTTAAGTGTAAGTTCATTTTTTGGTAAATGGCCAACAGGGTATAAAACAGCTTCAGGTTTTTCTCTGAAAACAATGCTATTTACCTCATTATTTTTTAACTTAATTGTGTAATTACTGCTTAATACATGATTAGCGCCTACAAGGCCTTCATTGTCAATTGGGAAATACATGGTTTCGCCTCGCCTGAAAACATCAATTTTTACAAGTTCATTATTACGAATATAACCTATCATATCCTGTCCTTTAACCTGATCATACCTTATTGAATCTTTGGGTGATACTATCATTGCCGAATGCTGTAATTCAAAATGATCTAAATTATCATTGATGACAAATGCATTAATATATTCAGCAGTTATTTGATTTACATCAAACCATAATATTGGTTCGTAAAACATTCTTATTACAGAGTCCTGATAGGAATATACAAGTGAATCGCACATCCCCTGGAAATTATAACGATATATCCTGCTTTTATGATATGCTTTTAATATCCTGAATGTACCTGTTGAATCATAAATTGAATATAAAGTATCTGCATGTAAGTATAGCGAGTCTCCATCACTAATATGTGTAAACAATGCTTTTTGTGTTGCTATTGCATATTCAGGTTCTTCTCTGTAATATATATAGTCTCCCTCAAGAATTATATTTTCTACCGTATCAGTTAGTTCAACATTAATAAATCCTATTCCAATACCTGAAGTCCTGTCATAATACAAGCTATCACCTTTCAGTGTTTGGTTTTCATTTTGGTAATATGCATTTTTATTAAACTGGCCTTTATCATTTTGCATGTCGTACCAGCCATTCTCGCAATATAAATAGTTGCTGTCGCTTATAATTTCAGTAGGGCCAAAAAAGTAAGTAATATCTTTTAGTTTATTATACTTAAGCGTATCAGTGTAGATTATATAATCAGGATCAATTACCACAACGCTGTCTTTAAAAAAGAATAATTCTTTATCAGGATAATACTTTCCTGATAAACTTGTAAGCACAGTTGCACTATCTACAATTTTTCCACTATTATAAAAATGAGCTGAATTATTATCCAGGTTGTAATCCAGAAATTCAGTTGTTAGTGTAATGTCGTCATCAATCATTATTACATTTTTCCTGAATTTGGCTAATTTCTCATTTCCATTATGATCTAAATAATTGCTATAAATATCAAGTGTCTCGCCTCTTTCTACATGTACATCGCCAAATGCTTCAAAATTATTTTTCTTTTTGTAGGCACTATCGCAATAAATCCAAACATCTTCTTGTTTTAAAACAACATCACCTATTAGTCTCATTACGCCACCTCCAATTTTTTTGTTCGATTCCATTGAATTAGCGTGCTTGATCTCGATTTTCGACCTTTTTTGCGAAAACAGATTTACAGATATTGTTAATAAAAAAAGGATTATTAAAATGTATTGATATCGAAACATTGGCCTTATAATAATTCATTTATTATGTCATCCGCTGAAATGTTTTCAGCTTCGGCTTTGTAATTTTTAACAATCCTATGTCGTAAAACCGGTAAGGCAACAGCTTTAATATCTTCTATATCAGGAGAAAATTTACCATTTAAAACAGCATATGTTTTTGCACCAATAACTAAATATTGTGATGCTCTGGGCCCTGCTCCCCAATTAAGAAAATTATTTGATGTTTTATGTGCCATTTTTGTATTTGGCCTTGTTTTAGATGAAAGGTTAACAGCATATTCCAATACATTGTTATTGATAGGTATCCTTCTGATAAGTGATTGATAATTTAGTATTTCTTCAGCAGAAATAACATTATTAAGTATAACATTAATATCAGAGGTTGTATTTCTAACTATTTCAATTTCCTGCGTAAATTCGGGATAATCAAGTTTAATGTTAAACATAAATCTATCAAGTTGTGCTTCTGGTAAAGGATATGTTCCTTCCTGTTCTATTGGGTTTTGAGTAGCTAAAACAAAAAAAGGATCATCTAATTTATAGCGAATGCCAGCTACTGTTACAGCCCTTTCCTGCATTGCTTCCAATAAAGCTGCCTGAGTTTTCGGTGGGGTGCGGTTTATTTCATCTGCAAGTATAATATTAGCAAATACAGGGCCTTTATTAAATTTAAAGTTTCTTTCTTTATCAAGGATCTCAGTTCCAATTATGTCCGAAGGCATTAAATCAGGTGTAAATTGTATTCTTTTATATTGAAGTTTTAATACTTGTGCTATGGAATTAACCAGAAGGGTTTTAGCTAATCCGGGAACACCAACTAACAAACAATGTCCATTACTAAAGATTGAGATAATTACCTCTCTAATGATTTGATCCTGGCCAATAATGATTTTTTTAATTTCACCAGAAAGCTTGTCATAAGCACTTTGTAAGCTTTTTACTACTTCAACATCATTTATTTGGTTCATTATAATTAGTATCTTAATTCTAATATTTGTGTTTTTTTTTTTACAGAATATTTTGGTTATTAGTTTTTAGTTAAAATAGCAATTTAAATATATTATTGTATAAATCTCTAAAAATAAGATTATTACCAATTGCCAAATTTAAATTCACAATCTTCATATTCTTCTTTAACTTTAATATAAGTATCTTTTTGTTTTTCAATGATCCATTCGTTAATAAATTCTTGCTGTTTTACGGCTAATGCCATATCCTGGATCAGGTTATAATCATCTTTTATACTTGCTTTATGAGGCTTTGTTTTTGATTTTAGTTGTACAATTTTATAAATATCATTCCCATTATCATCTTTAATTTTAAATGGTTCAGATATTTCATTAATCTGTAATTCTTTTATTGCATGGTAAATTGTAGGATTAACCTGGTTTACTTCAAATTT
>DAOVJU010000241.1 GCA_030632095.1 Chlorobiota bacterium | reverse complement strand
TATATTTTGATGTTAGTAACAATAAGCCCAAAAAAAATTTCAAGGATAAGATAGTGCTATTAGAAAATAAAAATATAGTTTCCCCGCCCTTTAAAATAAAATTCCATCAACACATACAAACACATTTGCAATTCACACAAGCCCCCTACAAAGCCAAAATTGCAAAAGAGTTTGTATCTCCCAATCCCTGATAATAAAACAAAAATAAATATGACAATGGATAATAATTGTAGTAATTTTATATAAAGACAAAATAATAAATAAAAACTGAGTAAATTGAAATAAGAAAGACATTGAAAACTAAGATTATAAACATACTAATAAATCCTTTTTTTCTTGCTTTTATCATTAGCTCGGTAATAATATATTTCCTACCCCCTGTTTTTGATAAATATAAAGCAGAGTTATCTGAGAAAATAAAAAATACAGATTTTAAAGTTCATTATTTTGATTTGGATAATGATAATTTCAGTGAACAGATCAAAATATTCCCGGATTTTACAAATAGAATAGCAATTATAGTTTATACAAAAGGTAGATTACTAAACCAGTGGAATTTTTCTGGTGATTTATCCGGCATAGACCATATTATATATGGTGATTTTGACGATAATAATCTTAATGAAATATATGTAGTAACCTTTAATAATGATTCAATTTTTCTTAATTGCTTTGAGCCACTAAATATGAATGGAACCAGTTTAACTAATAAATTCATTTCGAAATACAGGCTTACAAATAATGAAGTAACTTTTTCCATGCATTCCCTTGATATGATGGATATAAATGATGACGGATTTAAAGAATTTTTATTTTCAATAAACACAGGTTTTTCGCTCCAGCCAAGAAATCTATTTGCCTACAATATTATATCCGACACTGTTTATAAGTCACCCAAAAGCGGGAGCTTATTGTATAGTTTAATAGCCTTCGACCTCAATAATGATAATAATAATGAAATAATAACAGGCGAAAATTTTGCCACTGGCAACTTTAATGAAGAATTTCCTTATAATGACCATTGTTGCTGGTTGATGGTTTTTAATAGAAAACTAGAATTTTTTTTCAAGCCTGTTAAAATTGGATCTTATTCATCTGTAATAGACGTTTTACCATATAAACCAAATAATATAACTTATCTTGCTGTTCTGCATAAATATCCTGGAATGCTTGATATTCCATCTTCTTTATGCCTTTATAATATTAATGGAGAATTACTTAAAGAAAAGAAAATCAATAATTTAAAACAAATTAAGTTTTCTTATCTAGTTTCGAATAATGAAATTTCAAGGGATAAACTATATCTAATACAAGGAAATGGAATAATTGAAGAGATAGACAGTAATTTAACCGTTATAAAAAAAGATATAATCGAAGGGATAGTTGATGGAAAACCATTTGCAATTGCTGATTTTGATAATGATGGTGAAAATGAATTTTTATTCTGGGGAAATAATAAACAGAAATTGTTACTTACAAGAAATGATTTTTCAAATCCTGTTGTTTTGGACATTCCTAATAATATGAAAGGTGTTGATTATTCAATAGTTTTAAAAGGAAAAGAAAACCCTGATATTTTTATACAATGTGATGAATATTCCTACTTATTCAAATATTATAAAAATCCTTTATACTATTTTAAATACATAATTTACATTGGAATATATACAGGAGTGCTTTTGTTTATTCTTTTACTGAATAAAATTCAAAAACACCGCATAAAACAAAGGTATGAAACAGAAAAGAAACTTGCAGAGCTACAACTTAGATCAATAAAAAACCAGACCGATCCTCATTTTGCTCTCAATATAATTAATTCAATCGGTTCATTATATCACAAAAGAGAAATTGACCTTGCAAATTATGTATTTGGGAAATATGCAAAAATGCTGCGATCAACACTTTTAAGTTCTGACAGAATTATTGTTTCAATATCAAGTGAGATTGATTATGTAGAGAATTATTTGCAACTTGAAAAATTCAGGCTTGAAAATAAGTTTGAATATTATATCAACATCAGGGATAATATTGACACAGATGTAAAAATACCAAAAATGCTTATCCATACATTTGCTGAAAATGCGGTAAAGCATGGTTTAAGACATCTTGATTCAAATGGCAAATTAGCTATTTCAATAGAACCAGACGGAAATAGATATTTAATTCATATCAAGGATAATGGAATAGGAAGAATAAATGCTAAGAAACATTCTGAATTTAGTACAGGCAAGGGTTTGAAAATTCTAGACCAGGTAATTGATTTGTATTATGGTTTAAGAAAGATTAGAATCAGTTATGAAATTACCGACCTTTATGATAATTTAGATAATCCCATAGGAACTAATGTCAGGATTACAATACCTGTAAAAAACTAAATTAATACAATGAAGAAAATAAAATGTATTGTTGTTGATGACGAAAAAGAAGCAAGAGACAGGTTTGAATACCTTTTAAGCAAATTTGAAGAAATCAATATTATTGCAACAGAAGGAAATCCTGATATTGCCATTGAAAAAATTATGCAACAAAAACCTGACATTGTTTTTCTTGACATAGAGATGCCTAAAAAAAACGGTTTTGATGTTGTAAAAGAAGTCAGGGAAAATAATTTTGACCCTGTTTTTATATTTGTTACAGGTTATAATCAATACGCGATTAAAGCCATTAAAAAAGAAGCTTTCGACTATTTATTAAAACCAATTGATATTGATGAACTGAAAGAAACCATAGAAAGATATAAAAACGGCCAAAAAATTGCGGTTGATACTAAATTGAATGGTATTTCCCAAACTATCCTTATACAATTAAGTGAAAGGGAAAAAGAAATTATCCGGCTCATTGTGCAGGGGAAAACCAGTAAAGAAATTGCAGAATTCCTTTGCATTAGTAAAAATACCGTTGATACACATCGTAGAAGCATCCTCAATAAAACTAAGCTTAAATCAAGCAGCGAATTGATTGTTTTTGCTATTGAAAAGGGGTTGACTTAGATAGAATATTATAATGTTTAAAGGAAAATATTTTATATATTTATATAAATAATCAACAGGACAAAAATATGAGATAAAAAAAGGAATAAAAGACATATAAAACATTAGCGTTTAGCTTGATTCTGTTGTTGAAACCGACCAAATTTTAGATAGTATCACAGGATGAAAAGCAAAACGCCACGCAAAGCGTGGGCGTTGCTTTCCTGTGATACGGGTCCTTGGTCGGACCCCAACAACAGTTAGTATTTGTCCACGCTGTTTTTTTATAAAAAATATGAGAAGAAAAAGAGAATAATTGTAAAATACTCACTAATGAGTATTAAAAACTTGAAAATTGGCATAAAAATACTCACAGATGAGTATTGATTTTAAAATGTAATGTGGGTAAATTTCATATTGTAATAATATGATCAAAATTAATACTGAAATCATTATTTTATATATTAACCTTAAAGAATTAAAACTATGAAAAAATTAATCTTTACAATTCTCGGAGCATTGCTTTTTTGTGGATTATTTTCCCAGGAAATACCACATAAAATATCGTACCAGGGGAAATTGCTGGAAAATGGCTCTGCTGTAACCGATACTAAAAATTTCACATTTACTATTGGTGCATGGAGCGAAACCCATTCAAACGTACAAGTAACAGACGGACTGTATTCCGTAACGCTTGGCGAAACAACCCCGATCCCGGTAAGTATTTTTGATAATAGTTCAAGTGTTTCTTTGCAAATATCTGTTGAGGGAACTACTCTTTCACCACAAACCGATGTTTTATCTGTTCCTTATGCTTATAAAGCTGAAAAGACAGTTGATGCTGAAAAACTTAATGGGCAAAATCCAACATTTTACAATAACTGGAACAATTTGAATAATATTCCATCTGACATAGCTGATGGTGATGATGGTCTTACTTTACCTTATTCTGGTACATATAATGGAAGTAGTTGTGCATTTCAAATAACAAATGACGGTGGCGGTTGTATATATGCCCAGTCAAATTCAGACGAAGCAGCAGTCTGGGGTCAGGTGAATGGTAGCGGAACTGCAATAGCAGCTAGGGTAAATAATGGTGAAGGAACGGCAATTTATGGAAATATTGATTACTATGGTACAGGTAAAGCCGGATATTTTCAGGTTGATAATCCAAATAATACCGAGGATGCTATTTACAGTAAACATGTTGGAGGTGGTAATGGAGGTTATTTCTTTATTGATAATCCTGATTACTCAGACAATGCTGCTGTATATGCTATTTCACAAGGAGCTGGCCATGCTTTATATGCAAAATCAGGATCTTATTCTACTGGTTCTGCGGGAGGATTTAAAATTGAAGATATAAGTAATAATTCTACAGCTTTATACGCAAATACTACTGGTACAGGGAAGGCCGGTTCATTTATTATTGATAACTCAAACAGTACTGCTTCTGCATTATATGTAGCAACATGGGGAACAGGTTATGCTGGTTTTTTTATGGGTGATGTTTATGTTTCCGGTAATATTAACAAAAGTAGCAGTTCTGTAAAAACTGACCATCCACTTGACCCTGAAAATAAATATTTACAACACTCAACTGTTTCTTCCTCTGATATGATGAATGTTTACAACGGAAACATTATACTTGATGATAACGGTGAAGCTATTATTAAACTTCCTGAATGGTTTGAATCATTGAATAAGGAATTTCGCTATCAGCTTACCTGCATCGGGGGATATGCCCCGGTTTACATTGCTAAAAAAATATCGGGTAATAGTTTTAAAATTGCAGGAGGAATACAAAGAATGGAAGTTTCATGGCAGGTTACAGGAGTGAGACAAGACCCTTATGCAAACCAACATCGTATTCAGGTAGAAGTTGAAAAATCAGAAAGAGAACGTGGTCATTATCTGCATTATAAAGAATATAACCAACCTGTAGAGAAAAGTATCAGGGGTATAAAAGACCCTGAAATAATCAATGATTTAAATATAAACGAGGAGGAATAAGAAATGAAATACTTGAAATTGTTTTTTCTGTCTATCCTGATATTTCTATTTGCAAATATCAAAGCACAATATAGTAATCAAATTGAAGTATTTTCATCCGGCGGAGGTGAATCAACATGGAATAATTATTATTATAGTAATTTCTGTATACTGGGCGAAACATTTGCGCATACTCAAATGACAGGAGGAAATTATAGTACAAGACCAGGTTTTTATCCTGATGAAATTATCAATATTGAAATCAGAGATCAGGCATTTAAAATATATCCAAATCCTGTCAGAAATATTTTAAATATTGAATTTATCACACTAAACAATAAAATAAATAAGATTCAACTGCTTAATACACAAGGACAGATTATATCAGCAATAGAAAAAGATAAGCTAAATTCAAATAATTTACAGATTGATTTGTCTATGTGCTCTACCGGAATTTATTACTTGAACATTCAAACAGATAAAGGAGCAATAATAAAGAAAATTTCCGTAATGAAATAAAGAATTCTTGTAACAATTTTAGAAGAAGTTCTTATTATTAAACAGGAACTTCTTCTATGGTTATAAAGCTTTTATAATTGCTTACCCACATTGGCAAGCACATCCCGTTTTTCACACAATGCCACCGTACATGCATAAAATCGGGAAGAGCTTGCCAATCCCCACCCGATAATTTGCCAACCCGCAAACTATATTTTTAGTGCAAATTGAAAGTAAGTACTATATTGATAATGAAATTGGGCTTATAGATTACTAACCCCAGCAATGTACAAGGAATTTGTCCCACAGGGTGGCACATACCAAGCGATGATGAATGGAAAGAGCTTGAAATATACTTAGGTATGACACAACTATGTGAAAAACTATGCCTGGACAATTAATAACAATTATTCAGGAACTTCAATTT
>DAOVJU010000346.1 GCA_030632095.1 Chlorobiota bacterium | reverse complement strand
CACTACCGTAGCTTTTGTATTTGTAAATAAATGAAAAAGTTCAGGGCTTATGCAGATATCTATTTTGGGCATCTTAGTTTTATTATAATGAATTGTTATCTATCTTTTCTGATGGTATTATTGCTTTACTGCTCATTATATTTAAGATTGTAGCATTTTGCGATATCCTTTACACAATATAGTATAAGCTATTTAATTATTTCTCTGGTATAGCTAACAACAGTTGACTTCAATATTACTTCTTATAAATAGGCAGCTTAACAACTTTTGCTTTCAAATCTTTATTTCTTATTCTGATAAAAATTTCACTATCCGGCTTCCAATAAGGCTTATCTAAGTAAGCCATTCCTATTCCCTTTTTCATCATTGGCGACATGGTACCTGAAGTAACTTCTCCAATAATATTTCCATCTGCATCAACTACTTCATAATGTTGCCTGGGAATTCCACGCTCTATCATTTCTAATCCTTTTAATCTTCTTGGAACACCTTCTTCTTTCTGTTTTAAGAATAAATCTTTATTAATGAAATCTTTATGATCTACAAACTTAGTAATCCAGCCTAATCCTGCAGCTATTGGTGAAGTTTCATCAGTTATGTCATTTCCATAAAGACAAAAACCCATTTCTAAACGAAGAGTATCACGAGCACCTAAACCTATTGGCTTTATTCCAAATTCTTCTCCAGCTTCCATTACAGCTTTCCATAATTTTGGGCCATCTTCATTTGCTACATATATTTCACATCCCCCGGCACCTGTATAACCAGTAGTTGAGAAAATTACATCTTTTATACCGGCAATATTCAATTTCTTAAATGTATAATATTCCATATCTTCTATTGGAACATCTACAATTTTTTGCATTGCTTTTAATGCTAAAGGCCCCTGAACTGCCAATTGGGCAATTTCATCTGATGCATTATACAGTTCCTTACCTTCTTGCAATCCCATCTTTCCCGCCTGTTTAACACACCATTCCCAATCTTTTTCAATATTTGCAGCATTTACAACTAAAAGGTATGTTTCACTATCAATTCTATAAACCAACAAATCATCAACAATACCACCTTTCCCATTCGGAAAACAAGAATATTGTACTTTTCCATCAGTTAATACTGATGCATCATTTGAAGTTACCCGCTGTATAAAATCGAGTGCTTTTGGACCTTTAACCCAAAATTCTCCCATGTGAGAAACATCGAATACACCAAGTTTTTCCCGAACGTTGATATGCTCGTTATTAATTCCGGTATATTCAATTGGCATATTATATCCTACAAAAGGAGCCATTTTAGCACCTAATTCTATATGAAATTTGGTAAATGCAGTATCTTTCATTTTATTTTATTTTTTATAACTTTTATAACTTTTGCGCAAAGGTAATATTTTCGATGAAATTAAAGTGTGATCGAGGTAGACTTTCCAAGTCTTTAAGACTTTGAAAGTCTAATCTGAATATGTACTTTTTCACGAATGAACGGAGTAATTAATCGGGCTGAAAAGTAGTTGCCAGAACTTTAAAAATGGTTTTTTTATTTTCGTTGTAATGCCCGGTCATATCGAATAACCAATCCCAGTTTCTGGATTTTTCATTGGTTAGAATTTTACAATAAACTAATTTTTTTGTATCAATTTTGTTTATTTTTGGATCAAAGATCCATTCTTCGAAATCAGTTATAAGGCAAGAATCATGTTTATACAGGAAGTGTAAATGTTCATCTTGTATGCTTTTTCTAAACTCCTTTAATGAATTCTCTTCAATTATAAAATACTTATTAATATATTCAACAAGTAAAGTATCAAGTTGATTTAAAATATTCATTGAAATAGCAACATCAATATTATAATTAATTTTGAAACATGGAATTTGAATACCGGTTATATCAAGTTTAATGTTTTTTCGTAAACAATATTTCACCTTAGAATATATAGTTTCAATCAGTCCACCAGTTATATCATATTCAATACATTTTACATTTTCATATTTTTTTACAATTCTGTGGATTTGTGGAGGATGGTAAATATCAAATAAATATACATTATTAAATTTTATTGCAATTTCATGTAATGGTATATCGAGCAGCCAACCGCTTCCCAGTATAGCCACATTTCCCTTTTTATCTTCAATAAATTGTGATACATATTTTTTTGTATTTTCCAAATGAGCATTCCACCCTCCTTCTTCACGAATATATCTATTATAAATTCCTTTTTGATCTGAAATAAAACTCATTGAATTTAAGATTCTTTTCTTCTTGCTTAAAAAATTCATCACTTTATATATACTGTTATATTAAGATTTTATTAAAATTTAATTATTATTACTAACAATTCACATAAGAATATCACTTATTGGTGTAAGTAGATTTGATTTTCGTATAAACATTGCTAAATGTACAATTATTTATATTATTTTAGTTAGCTGTAATAACTTAACTTTAGAGAAACATTGAACAAACTAATAAACATATTATCCATTTTAATTGTCTTTGTAATATTTGAAAAGTCAATTAATGCACAGGTAAAACCTGATAATAAGAAAATTTATAACACTGCCACTAAACATTTTAATAATGAAGAGTTTAAGGAGGCATTGCCATTATTTCTTGAGCTTGAAAAGAAAGGAGAAGAATCAGCAGAGCTAAAATATCAAATAGGCATATGTTATTTGAATACAATATTTGAACGAAAAAAAGCTATTGCTTATTTAGAACATTCGATTAGAAGTAAAGAGTTTGAAGTACCGGAAGATGTTTATCTGCAATTAGGCAAATTATACCATGAATTGTATGATTTTGATAATGCATTATTAAACTATAACAAATTTCTTTTTTATGCACATAAGAATAACCGTTATTTGAATTTTGCACAAAGAATGGTTAAAGCATGTAATAATGCAAAATCTTTGCTTGCAGATTCTCTAAATGTTACAATTGAAAACATTGGCGAACCAATAAATACTTTTTTTTCCGAATATAGTCCATTTATATCTGCTGATGGAAGCACAATTTATTTTAATAAAATAACATACTTAAACAAAAACTATTTAAACGAGGGGGTTAAAGAAGATAGCATATTGAATATAATGATGTCAAACCTTACTGAAGATGGATGGTCAGAGCCAGAAAAGATCAGAATTATATCAAACTATGAAAACCCTATAATTACGCTGGAAGGAATAACTCCTGACGGCCAGAACCTTTTTGTAAATATTTCAGTTGGAAATTCATCTGATTTATATTCTTGTACAATTAACGGAAATATATGTGACAAGGTAGAGAAGTTGAGTAGTAATATTAATTCAGAATATTGGGAAGGACGAGTAAGTCAAACACCAGATGGTTCTGAATTATATTTTTCCAGCAACCGGCCAGGTGGATATGGAGGGAAAGATATTTACAAAATAATCAAAGATGATAACGGTAATTGGAGTGATAATCCAATTAATCTTGGACCTGCAATAAATACATTTTATGACGAAAACAGTCCTTTTATCCATCCAGACAATAAAACCCTGTTTTTTAGTTCCCAGGGGCATTTGGCAATCGGAGGATTTGACATATTTAAATCCGTTTATGAAAACAATTCATGGTCATATTCTGAAAATCTGGGATACCCAATTAATACAACAAAAGATGAACTTTATTTTGTATTATCAGCAGAAGGAAAATCCGGTTACTTCTCCTCATCAGTAAATAATAAATATGAAAATCATGATATTTACAAAGTTACTTTAAAAAGTTCTATACCATTAACATTAGTCAAAGGAACTATTTTAGCAGGATATCCACCAAAACCTACCAGTGCTAATATTAAAGTTGTTGATAAAGAAACTAACAAACGGGTAAAATATATTTATAATCCAAATCCAAATACAGGTAAATATCTGATGATTTTTCCTCCAGGAAAAAATTATGACATGATTGTTGATGCACCTGGATTTTTGCCTCATTTAATTAATATTTATATTCCTGATCAGACTTATTTTTATGAACTCTATCAGGAAATTGTTTTAAAACTAGTTAATAATCTGGGTAAAAATATGGGGGAAGAAATAATTGTTAATAATACGTTTTATAATATTTATAAAACCTATGCTGCCGACTCAGTAACAACTATAAGCAATGAAGCTGAAGTAATTGACTCAACACAGGAAAAAGATTATTATCAGCTCTTACAACTTATTGAGGATATAATAAATACAACAGATTCTATTGGTATTGAGATTTTAGACGAAGATATTGATCTTAGTTTAAGTGAAGAGAAAAAAACACAACAGGAAAAGAATTACGACTTTCTTTTTTCGCTTGTTGAAGAAGCAATTAATACAACTGATTCGGTTTCTTTAATTATTCTTGACCGAAATACACTTTATGATGAAAAATCTGAACAAACTTATTTTTATGCAGAAAATGAAAAGAGAAATAATCTAATACCTACTATAATTGATGGTGATACTATATATACAACTCCACCATTATTAACAAAAGATGAAGATGAAAATAAAATATGGCCAGGTGTTGTAAGCATATCAGCAACTACTGACTCAATAAAAAAAATCACCAGTTATGAGGAATATAATTTTAAAACATCTTCTGACAACGAACGAAAAATAATTCATACAGCTTATATATTTTT
>DAOVJU010000390.1 GCA_030632095.1 Chlorobiota bacterium | reverse complement strand
TTAAAATAACATGTTCTAAATAATTTAAAACCAGGTTGTTAAATACTTATTATTGCTTCGTGTTTATACATAAACTATTATTAAAAGGGCAATAAATTGTTTCATTTTTTTGATTTTTTATTTATTCAGGCTAAAGCATCGGCTACAACAAAAGTACTTCCTCCAATAAATATCATATCTCGTTTGTCTGAATTTTGCCGGGCTGCAATAATTGCTCTTTTTACATCAGGAAAAACCAATCCCTTTAAATTGTGTTTTAAAGCATTTTGAGCTAAAACATTTTCATTCAAAGCCCTGGGAACCGATGCTTTTGTAAAATAGTACCTGGCTTTTACCGGAAGCATGCTTAATACAGGATCAATTGTTTTATCGTCAACCATTCCAAAAACAATATGTAGATTTTTATAAGAGGTATTAGAGATTTGATCTGTAATTTTCTTGATTCCATCTACATTGTGAGCAGTATCACAAACTATTAAGGGATTATAACCAATAATTTGCCATCTTCCTGCAAAACCTGTTTTTTTACTAATGTTTGCAAAACCACAAATTATATCTTCATTATTAATTTTCCATCCGGTGCTTTGAAGATTTTCTATTGCACATATTGTAGTAATTACGTTTTGTTTCTGATATTCTCCCAATAAATCAGTCTTTAATTGTTCAAAAATCTTTTTCCCATCTTTTTCAATATTAAAAGCTTGCTGGTTTTTTAATGTTACAAGGCTATAGTTTATAGTATATTTCTGATCGGCAAATGTAATATTCGTTATTTTTTCTTTAGCTTTATTTATAAATATTGATTTAATATTATCTTGCGTTTCACCAATGATAACCGGAATCCTGGTTTTTATTATTCCAGCTTTCTCTACAGCTATTTTGTATAAAGTATCACCAAGAAATGTCATATGATCATAGCCAATATTAGTTATAATCGATAATTCAGGTATAATTATATTTGTTGAATCCAATCTTCCTCCTAAACCAACTTCAATAATTGCTATATCAACTCCTTTTCTGGCAAAGCATTCAAAAGCCATTGCAACAGTCATTTCAAAAAATGAAGGTTTTAATTCATTAATTATTCCTTTATGATTTCCAACAAAATCAACCACTTCATTTTCAGGGATCATTTCACCATTTATTCGGATCCTTTCCCTGAAATCCAATAAATGGGGTGAAGTATACAGTCCAACCTTATAACCTGCTGATTGCAAAACAGATGACAACATATGTGAAACCGAACCTTTCCCATTTGTTCCGGCAACATGTATTGATTTGAATTTTTTATGAGGATGTTTAAAATATTTATCAAGAGCCAGAGTATTATTTAAGTTGGCTTTATATGCAGCTTTTCCAATTCGCTGATACATTGGGAGTTGATTGTATAAAAAGGATAAAGTCTTGTTGTAGTCCATTTTGTATTTCAATCACAAAGTATACAAAGTAGCAAATGTATACAAATAACATTATCGTTTGATTTAATATTAACTTCAATTTAATCTGATTAGTGCTAAAAACTTACTAAATTAGCATTATACCATCCCAATAACAATTGAAAATATGGCAAAAAAGACAAGAAAAAAGATATTTGTGATTGATACAAATGTTTTGCTTCATGATTATAATAGTATATACAACTTTGAAGAAAACGATATTATCATTCCTATTACAGTTCTTGAAGAGCTGGATAAATTTAAAAAAGGACATGATCAAATAAACTTTCATGCCCGTGAATTCACACGGGAACTGGATAAATTAGCAGGAGACAAATTGTTTTCTGAAGGAATAAAACTGGGAGAAGGTCTGGGAAAACTCTTTGTTGAAACAGGTAAGGCTTTTTCAGAAGAAGTAAAAGCATCATTTTCAGAAGTAACTCCGGATCATAGGATATTAGCAATAACTGATTTTCTTAGAAAAAAACATGATGCTAAAAGAGTGATTTTAATAACCAAGGACATAAACCTAAGGATGAAAGCAAAATCGCTTGGCATTGAATCGCAGGATTATGAATCTGGAAAAGTACAGGATATAGAACTTTTATACAAAAGTATTGAGATCTACGAAAGTATTGATAATACAATAATTTCGAAATTGTATGAGGATCATCAAGGTGTACCAATTGAAGAATTTAAATTTGAAAATGAACCAATACCAAATCAATATTTTATTTTAAAAAGCCATAAATCGAGTGTTATTGCACATTATGATGGTGTGAATAAGGTAATTGACCGTGTATTAAAGCAACCTGCATATGGAATTGAACCCAGAAATGCTGAACAAACTTTCTCACTGGATGCACTCTCAAGGCCAGGAATTCAACTGGTAACATTAACGGGAAAAGCAGGAACAGGAAAAACCTTATTAGCATTGGCAGCAGCATTACATCAACGCAGGAGATTTGAACAGATTTTACTGGCAAGGCCAATTGTTCCGTTAGCAAATAGAGATATGGGCTTCTTGCCAGGTGATGTAAAAGAGAAAATAGGGCCTTATATGCATCCACTGTTTGATAACTTGTCTGTAATAAAACACAAGTTTAAATCCACTAGTAGTGATTACATGAAAATTGAGGAAATGCAGAAAAACGAAAAATTATTGATAACACCATTAGCATATATTCGTGGAAGAAGTCTTTCAAATGTTTATTTTATTGTTGATGAAGCCCAGAATTTAACACCGCATGAAGTTAAAACCATAATTACCAGGGCAGGAGAGGGAACAAAAATTATATTCACCGGAGATATTCAGCAAATAGATTCACCTTATCTTGATGCAAAATCAAACGGATTGTCATATGTAACTGAAAAAATGCGTGGCCAGGCACTTTTTGCACATATAAACCTGATTAAAGGTGAACGTAGTTATCTGGCCGAACTCGCCAGTGATTTATTATAAAGTTTTTAGATAAAGTCCAACATTTAGAATTTAACATTCAAAATTTCTTTTTACATTTGCAGGCTTTATTTAGAATAATTAAAACAAGTGGAAAATAAGAGGGTAGCATTTCATACATTAGGTTGTAAATTGAATTTTTCAGAAACATCAACCATTGCAAATTTATTTGGTGAACGTGATTTTCTGCGAGTTGATTTTAATGATGAATCGGATATTTATGTAATCAATACCTGTTCTGTAACTGAAAGTGCAGATAAGAAATGCAGACAGAGCATTAAAAAAGCAATAAATACCTCACCAAATGCCTTTATAGCGGTAATTGGCTGTTATGCGCAACTTAAACCAAAGGATATTGTTAATATTCCGGGAGTGGATTTAATTTTAGGGGCAAATGAAAAATTTAACATTCTCAATTACCTTGATTCGTTTGAAAAAAAGGAGTTTCCTGAAATTCATTCTTGTGAGGTTGAAGATGTTTATCAGTTTGTTCCTTCGTATTCAATGGGAGACAGGACACGTTCTTTTTTAAAAGTTCAGGATGGATGTGATTATCAATGTACCTATTGTACAATACCTTTGGCAAGGGGAAAAAGCAGGAACAATACAATTAAAAATACAATTCTGGAAGCAAGGAAAATTGCTGAAAATGGAATAAAAGAAGTTGTTTTAACAGGAGTGAACATCGGTGATTTTGGAAAATACACGAATGAAAATTTTCTCGAACTAATTCAAGAATTAGATAAAATTGAAGGTATTGAACGATTCAGGATATCATCAATTGAACCAAATTTGCTTTCTGATGAAATTATAGAATTTGTAGCTTCTTCAAATAAATTTGTCCCTCATTTTCACATACCTCTGCAATCAGGGTCTGATAAAATACTGGGTTTAATGAAACGACGTTACAGAACAGACTTATTTAACCGGCGTGTTAAAAAGATCAGGGAATTATTGCCGGAAGCAGCAATTGGTGTAGATGTAATTGTTGGATTTCCCGGTGAAACAGAATCCGATTTTACTGATACATATAATTTTATCAACAGCCTGGATGTATCATATTTACATGTTTTTTCATATTCTGAAAGGCCAAATACAGAATCGGTTAATATTAAGCCAAAAATTGATAATTCTGAAATAGAAAGAAGAAGTAAAATGCTTCAGATACTTTCCGGTAAAAAACGCAGGTTTTTTTATGAACAAAATCTTGGAATGGAGTTTGCAGTTTTGTATGAGGGTAAAAAATCTGGTGAGTTAATGTTTGGTTTTACTGAAAATTATATAAAAGTTGAAACAACATTTAATATAAATAATAT